>DATEDD010000178.1:0-20758 GCA_035286565.1 Anaerolineales bacterium | reverse complement strand
GGTTGCGGATTGAGGTAAACCTTTTACACCGAGTCCCGCGTCGATGGGGAGCAAGGTGACCTGGTCGCTTTCGTAGGGCGCGGCGCTTTTTATCATTTTTTGTCCGCCCAATAAAGATTGTAAATAAGGCATTTCTGCGCGGACGAAGGGATTGATCTCAGGGTTGTCTTCGCCCAAGCCAATACCGTCGATGAAAATGAAGAGGAGTTTCATAGAAAAGGATGGGGGATATGTGTTGCGTGTACTTGCTGCGTTGTTTGCCTGTTTACGTGTTTCCGTATCTACTTGAGGTTTTGGTACAAAAACCATGCGGATGGTCGTTCTTTTTTATCAAAGCCGTCTTGGCGGGAGAGGAGAGTCAAGCCGCGGGCTGAGATCTGGTCAATATCCGCCTCGGCAAGCCCGGGTCCGGGAAGGTGCGCCTCTGGTTTGAAGAATCCGTACATGAGCCAAAATCCGTTGGGAGCGAGGATGCGCGTCAGTTGAGTCAGATAATCCTGTTTGTTTTCAATGCCGTGAAAACATCCCAGGTCCAGTGCGAGGTCAAATTGACCTAAGATGTTTTTCATTTGTGTGGCGTCATCCACAAAGACTTCGGTCTGGATGCCTGCTTTTTTTAATTTTCGTTTTGCGATCTGCACGGCGCGGGATGCGAAATCAAAACCTGTTACCTGCCAGCCTGCGTTTGCAAGCGTGATGATGTTCGTGCCTGTGCCGCAGCCAATATCAATGGCGCGGCTGGCTTTGTAGTGCGCGATGAATTCGTAAAGTTCGGGAGGGGTGATACCGCTATCCCAGGGCGCTTTGCCAAAGTAGGCGAGGTTGAATTTTAGGCGGCGGAGGAAGTTCATTTGAGTGAGTCGCGGACTTTTTGAGGATCGAATTCACCGACCATGCGCCATAATTCGTGACCCTCTCCATCGAAGAAAATAAAGGTGGGGGTGAATTCAAAATCATACACGGGTGCGAGTTCCATACCGACTTCGTCCTGAATGTTGAGACGGATGATATGAATTTTTTTACCAATGCTAATCTGGTTATTGAGTTCATTTTCAAGCTCGTCAACGGCGGGCTTAATTACGGTACAGCCAATTCAATAGGGGGATTGGAACTCAAGCAGAACGGGCGTGCCGGCGCCGATCAAATCCCGTACCATTTTTGCATCTTCCATCAGCGGGGTCTGCCGCGGGTGTAAAATACTCCAGGCAGTGAAGAGTCCTATGATGATGACTCCAAAGGCCAGGTAGTCATTCCACTTGGGTTTCTTCGTGAGTAATATTAATCCGGCGATAAAGACCAGACCGACTGTAAATGTGATAAAGGAATACTGATTGGCCAATAAATTCAAGCGAGTCTCTGGATCAGGGTGATTTTAAATGTCATAGTTAATCAGTGACGCTTAATACTTTGACAATTCAATTGAGTTCTTTTACAATCGTGCAACTTGTCCTTCGGCTTCGCTCAGGATTCGGGCTGGCTCAGGACAAGATAAAGAATTGCTTTATATCCTATATAGAGGAAGGCTATTTCCATGAAAGAGTATACCACCGAGCATCTTCGCAACATCGCGCTGGTTTCGCATGGAGGCGCTGGGAAAACGATGTTGGCGGAGTCATTTCTGCATGCAACCGGGGCAATCACTCGTCTCGGAAAAGTTGAGGATGGAACGACGGTTTCAGATTATGATGATGAGGAGCACCGTCGAAAGATATCCATCTATGCAAGCGTAATTCCCATTGAACATCGCGACCATAAAATAAATGTCATAGACGCGCCGGGCTTCACTGATTTTGTGGGAGAGATCATCTCTGCCCTGAGTGTTGCTGATGGCGCGGTTATTTTAGTGGATGCAGTTTCGGGCGTGGAGGTTGGAACGGAGGTCGCGTGGCGTTACGCGGACGAATTCAACCTTCCGCGCTTTTTTGTTATAAACAAAATGGATCGCGACAATGCGAACTTTGAAGAAACTTATGATGCCATTGAAGCGTTTGTGAAGGCGCATGGAAAGCGCGCCATCAAAGTCCATTTGCCGATTGGCGAAAAATCGGGTTTCAAGGGTGTGGTGGATCTCATTGGCATGAAAGCCTACATGGGTGACGGCAATACCACCGCCGAGATCCCGGCGGATTTAAAAGAAGCGGCGGAGAAAGCGCACTTTGCACTGGTGGAAGCCGCGGCAGAGGGCGAAGACGAGTTGATGGAAAAATACCTCGAGAACGGTTCTCTCACTGACGCAGAAATGGTGCGTGGACTGGAAGATGTGGTCTACGCTGGAGCATTTGTCCCTGTGTTCTGTACCGCTGGCGGGCATGAAGTTGGCGCGATCGCATTGCTCAACGACATCATTGACCTGATGCCCTCGCCGTTGAATGCACCAAAACGTGTTGCGCAAGGCAACGCTGCGCGTGGCGAAGAGACATTAAAGCCGGCAGATACCGAACCCTTGGCCGCGTATGTTTGGAAGACCACCGCTGACCCCTTCGTTGGCAGGATGAGCTACTTCCGTGTCTACTCCGGTTTCATTCAGGCGGATGGACATTTGTGGAATCAAAACAAGGGCGTAGATGAACGTGTTTCCGGTTTGCACTTCCAACGCGGTAAGGAAGTTATTGCGGCAAAGGTGGTTCACGCCGGCGATATTGCCGCTGTTTCAAAATTAACCGCAACTGCCACAGGTGATACATTTTGTGAGAAAGGACATCCGCTCACGATTGAAAAACCAAAATTCCCTGCCGCGTTGTATCGCGTGGCAATCACCCCGAAGAGCCAGGCTGACGCGGCAAAGATTTCACCGACACTCGCGCGCTTATGCGAAGAGGATATGACCCTCTTGTGGGAGAACGATCCCATTACGCATGAGACTGTTTTGAAGGGCATGGGTGACCAGCACATTGACGTGGCATTGCATCGCGCACAAGCGAAGTTCCAGGTGGGTCTTGAAACGCACGAACCGCGCGTTCCTTATCGCGAAGGGATCACACGCAAAGCCAGCGGTCAATATCGTCACAAGAAGCAGAGCGGCGGCTCAGGTCAATTCGGCGAAGTACATCTTCGCATCGAGCCTTTACCCACAGCCGATTTTGAGTTTGCAGATGAACTCGTGGGGATGAACTTGTCGAAGTCTTATTTGCCTCCAATTGAAAAAGGCATAAAGGCGACGATGGAACGCGGCGCGTTCGCGGGCTATCCCATGAGTAATGTCAAAGTGATCGTGTACGATGGCAAGGAACATGAAGTGGATTCCAAGCCTGTCGCATTTGAGATTGCGGGGCGTGAAGCCTTCAAGCTTGCTGTACATGATGCGGGCCCGGTCTTGTTTGAGCCGATCATGAATGTGCGCGTGACCATCCCTGATACAAACATGGGCGATGTGATGAGTGATCTCAACACACGCCGCGGCCGCGTGCAGGGCACAGATTCAGAACATGGCAATACCGTCATTGTGGCGCATGTGCCCCTGGCTGAATTGTTACGCTATACAACACAACTCCGCTCCATCACCGGTGGGCGCGGCTACTTCACGATGGAGTTCGATCATTACGCTACAGTTCCAGCTCACATCACAGGTCCGATCATTGAAGCGCATAAGAAGGAAATGGAAGCGAAGAAGGAAGAGCAGGGAATGTAGTCAGTGCTCAGTGATCAGTCGTAAGTGAGCAGTAATTAGTAATTGGTAAAAAGTCCCGAAGTTGGAAAGCTTCCGGGACTTTTTTTACCTATTTACCTAATTACCTGCGTACCTGTATTGCTGTGTGAAAACAACCAACTCGAAGTAAAATATCTGCATGCCGATTATTCGTTTTCCTGCTCTCATGAAATTTTACGTTGATAACCAGAGCGAATTTTTTGTCGCTGGTTCAACGGTCAATGAATTGATCGAGAATGTGCTTGCGAGGTATCCAACTCTCAAGCCGCATTTGTTCGATGCCAATGACGACTTGCGTCGTCATTTTAATATTTTTGTAAATGGCATTCACCTGCGCGAACTTGATGGAATGGAAACACAATTGAAGGAGGATGATAAGGTCATCCTAATGGCATCTGCGGCAGGGGGATGATCGCCGTCCGTCATTGCGAGTAAAACCACAGTGAAAAATGTGGCGCGACATTTTGCAAGTTAACAATTAAACCGAGCAATCCTTGAACCACTGAGACACGGGGACGCAGAGAAGACCGATTTAAAAACTCCGTGACTCGGTGTCTCCGTGGTAAAGGCTTTGATGTTTTCAAGAGAATTATTTGCTCGATTAATTTGGAAAGATTCAATATGTCGCACAACGCAGGTGAGCAATGACGATAATTTTTCCATTGACAAATTCGGTAAGATGCGTAAAATAGCGGACATCTATTATGAAGCTTATGAAACCATTCAACTATTGCTTGTGTCTATCGCGGGGCTCGTAACCACCGCCTGAGACACTCCTGCATTCAACACATCAGACGGTTGGAACGACCCCCGCTTGCAAACTTTTGCTAAGTGTGGCGTTGTTTCGCCGTCTTTTTGTTTACCTGTTGATTACTTTTTAATTAAGGACGATTATGACTTTACTGGATTTTAGACTAACAGATACAAATACGATTCCTCTGGATGGACTCCCATCTCATGTAGGGAATACGCCTCTTCTTCCGCTTCGCCGACTAAGCCGAAGCCTGTCTCCGCATGTAAAGGTTTTTATCAAGGCTGAATGGTTTAACCCGGGCGGTTCGGTGAAAGATCGTCCCGCGTTGAACATTATTCAAAACGCGCTCATTAATGGCGTTCTCGGCAACGGCAAGCGATTACTGGATTCCACTTCCGGCAACATGGGCGTTTCATACGCGACATTTGGCGCGGCGTTGGGAATCCCTGTGACGTTTGCAATCCCTGCCAGCGCCAGCCCGGAACGTTTGACTCTGTTGCGCGCGTTGGGTGCTGAAGTTGTTCTCACTGATCCATCTGAAGGTTCGGATGGCGCGATATTGAAAGCCCGTGAAATGGTGGAGAAAACCCCGGATCGGTATTGGTACGCCAATCAATACAACAATCCTGCAAACTGGCAGGCGCATTATTTATCCACCGGACCCGAGATCCTTGCTCAGACAAATGGACAGGTGACTCATTTCATCGCCGGGCTTGGCACCTCAGGCACTTTGATGGGCACAGGGAAATATCTACGTGAGCATTTGCCAAATGTAAAAATTTTGGCTTTCCAACCTGACGCACCCTTCCATGGACTCGAAGGCCTCAAGCACATGCCTAGTGCGATCAAGCCTGGGATTTATGATGAGTCATTCGCTGGTGAGCCTCTTGCAGTAAAGACCGAAGCGGCGTACGCGATGGTAAGTCGCCTGGCGCGGGAGGAAGGTCTGTTCGTGGGTATATCCTCCGGCGCAGCGGCTGTCGCGGCTTTACAGGTCGCAAGTCAATTGGATGAGGGAGTCATCGTTACGATCTTTCCTGACGCGGGCTATAAATATTTGAGTGACAAATCTTTGTGGGAATCAGACCATGGACGATAGACCGTAGACCATGTCGTATCGTCCATAGTCGATTGTCAATGGTCTTTTTTAGGTGAATGATGAGTATAAAAATTTCAACGGATGTTCTTGATGGAATCAATAAACATGTTGAGGAAGCTTATCCCGAAGAAGGCGCAGGTTTTCTCATTGGTAGCGAAGGCAAAGTTGAAGAAATATTTCCCCTGCCAAATGCGCGTGAAGATTCAGCGCGGCATAACCGTTATTTGATCACACCCGAAGATTATCTCAAAGCCGAAGTAACAGCGGACAAGCTTGGGCTGAGTCTGATCGGTGTCTTTCATTCGCATCCAGACCATCCGAATCGTCCGTCCGAATTTGACCGCGACTGGGCACAGCCATTTTTCTCCTACATCATCACGAGTGTGAATGCAGGCAAGGCAATTGAAAGCCGCTCGTGGAGATTGCTGGAAGATCGTTCGAGGTTTGAAGAGGAAGAAGTGCAAATCAGTTAAACACAAAGGACACAAAGGTCACGAAGGAAAGCCCTTAAGTTGTGCTTTGTCCCCCCTTTGTGTACTTGGTGCCCTTCGTGGTTAAAGATTTTAAACACAAAATAAAACAAGGAAAAGAGTAGAATAAATTATGACAACTTTGAAGATCCCCACCCCCCTGCGCGCCTACACCAGCGGACAAAGCGAAGTGAATGTGACAGGCGTAAAAATTTCAGAAACATTAACCGACCTGGTTTCCCAGTATCCCGCGCTCAAACCGCACCTGTTCAACGATAACGGCGGCTTGCGTCCGTTTGTGAATCTATTTGTCGGCGAGCATAACATCAAAGACCTGCAAGGCGTGGAGACGCCTATCAAGGATAGTGACAGGATTATGCTGATTCCGTCTATTGCCGGTGGATGCCGTCATTGCGAGGACGGTGCTTTTCCGTCCGAAGCAATCTCCAACACGTTAAGGGGGATTGCTTCGTCGCGAAGAACAAGAGCGCTCCTCGCAATGACGGAAAGTACGGGGAGGAATCTATGATCGAAGAACTTACCCACGAACAGATCCTGCGTTACTCGCGTCACCTGCTCATGCCCGAAGTGGGACTCAAAGGGCAGATCAAACTCAAAAATTCATCCGCGCTCATCATCGGCACAGGCGGACTTGGCTCGCCTGTTGCGTTGTATCTCGCCGCGGCAGGCGTCGGTCGCATTGGGCTTGTGGACTATGACGTGGTTGATACATCGAATTTACAACGACAGGTCATTCACGGCACATCCACAGTTGGAAAGTTGAAAGTGGAAAGTGCGCGCGAAAAACTGCTCGATTTAAATCCCGATATTCAAATCGACGTTTTCAACGAGCCATACACTTCCGGGAATGCGCTTCGCATTGCAAAAGATTACGATGTCATTATTGACGGCACGGATAATTTCCCGACTCGTTATCTCACGAATGACGTTTGCGTATTTCTTGGCAAGCCAAATATCTATGGCTCCATCTTCCGCTTCGATGGGCAGGTGAGCGTTTTCTATGCAAAGGAAGGGCCGTGCTATCGCTGTCTTTTTCCTGAGCCTCCTCCTCCTGGTCTTGTCCCTTCGTGCGCGGAGGGCGGCGTGTTGGGTGTTTTGCCTGGCACCATCGGCACGCTTCAAGCCACTGAGGCTCTCAAAGTTTTGCTTGGCATTGGCGAGCCGCTCATCGGCAAACTGCTTTTGTATAATGCGCTCGATATGTCGTTTGATTTTGTGAAATTAAAAAAGAATCCAAACTGCCGCGTCTGCGGTCCCAACGCCGACATCAAAGAGTTGATTGACTACGAGGAATTTTGCGGCGTCCCCGGTCATCATGTGGATGACACTTCCGCAGGCGCGAATTGGGACATCACCGCACAGAACTTAAAAGAACGCCTCTCACTTACCCCGAACCTGATCCTGCTCGATGTGCGCGAACCTCACGAGTTGGAAATCTCTGCCATCAAGGGCGCAAAGAACATCCCACTCGGTGAAGTCGCGCAACGCATGTCTGAACTGGACTCCGCTGAAGAGATGGTTGTCTTCTGCAAACGCGGCTCCCGCTCTGCGCGCGCGGTCGAAATCCTCGCCAGCGCAGGCTTCAAGAAGATGAAGAATTTGAAAGGCGGGATTAATGCCTGGGCTGAGGAAGTGGATAAAAGTTTGCCGTTGTATTAGCCTATGTCACTGTGAAGGCGGTGCTCGTCCGCCCGAAACAATCCCTTTGTTTGAGGAAAGATGAAAGAAAATCTCCCGTCGAAGGTTCCGGCGGGGGGTATCTATTGATCAAATATTTATGAAATCTTGTGGAAAAACTGCAATTTGTGGAAAATCGCGCACAACTTCCTTGTCAAAAGTAATGAGTGTGATGTTCATTTCTTTTGCCAGGGCTACATATTCACAATCATAAGAAGTACATTTGCTGGATGCCATGAGTTCGAGAACTACATTGGATGAAACGAATCTTTCGTGTTCGATCATAAGATCATGCGCTTCATTCATGATTTGCTGTGACTTTTCAAGGGTCATGTTCTTAAAACGAAAATATTTGGCAACAATACTCCGAACTTCGCTTTGCCATAATAGTGGAGCGTACCAATCCGGGTCTTTTACGAAGACCTGCGTTGCCAGCGGCGAGTTTTCACCTGCTATGAAAAAACATCCGATTAAATTTGCGTCAGCGACGATCATTCGCGCCCCTCTTTTTTCCAGCGCGTAAGTTCCTCGTCGCTGACGCTGTAATGAGCGGTTAATTCCCTAACCTTGCGCGCGCGTTCCAGAATTGCCTGAACATCGGCAGGCGTTCGTTTTTGGACTGCATGTTCAAATATGGAAATGATCTCGCTATTCACACTGCGATGGTTTGCCTTTGCTTGAATCTTGATCTTTTCGTAAATTTCCTCAGGGATGTTTTTTATTGTGACAGTTGTCATCGGGATCCTCGCTTGGTTCCATTTTGGAACCATTATGAAATACTTATTGAGTTTCGTCAAGCCTCATTCTAACTAAGATTTTGGCAAGAGTATAATCAAAGTAATTGAGGATCAAAGGAGAGAGAATGACAGGGTTACCTGAATCAAAAGAAAAACGTGTTTTCAACAATGTAATCGGTGCGATGGGCAATACGCCGCTTGTTAAACTGGAACGCATTGGCAAAGACCTGCCCGTACCTTTATATGCAAAACTGGAATTTATGAATCCAGGCGGGTCGGTCAAAGACCGCGTGGGGGCCTATATTATTGAACAGGCCGAGAAAAGGGGAGAGATCAAGCCGGGCGGCACAATTGTCGAAGCCACCTCTGGCAACACGGGTGTAGGTCTAGCCATTGCCGCGGCGTTGAAAGGTTACAAGACCATCTTTGTCATGCCCGATAAGATGAGCAATGAAAAGATTTTATTGTTACGTGCGTATGGCGCGAAAGTTGTCATTACGCCAACTGAGGCCGGCCCTGGCGACCCGCGTTCTTATTATGAAGTGGCAAAGAAGTTTGCGCGTGAAACCCCCAACGCTCTCCTTGCAAATCAATACCACAATCCTGATAACCCAAAAACGCACGAGATCAGCACCGGCCCGGAGCTGTGGGAACAGACCGATGGACGTCTGACCGATGTCATCATCGGCATTGGCACAGGTGGAACGATCTCAGGTGTGGGACGTTATCTTAAGTCGAAGAATCCAAATATTCAAATTGTGGGCGTGGATATTGAAGGCTCAATCCTGACTGAAATCTGGCAGAACAAAGGCATCATTCCTCCAGGCGCATACCCGAAGACTTATAAAGTAGAGGGCATTGGCGAGGACTTTTTACCGTCAGCAATGGACATTACCGTTGTGGATACAATTGAACGCGCGGGTGACCGCGAGTCATTTTTGTGGGCGCGTCAATTGGTTCGTCAGGAGGGAATCTTCGCTGGCGGTTCGTCAGGTTCTGCGATTGCAGGCGCGATCAAGTATTGTCGTAAACTCCCAGTGGGACGTATTCCCGTTGTCATTCTCCCCGATTCGGGTTCACGCTATCTTTCGAAATTCTATGACGACAAATGGATGCGTGAATTTGGCTTCCTCTCGATGGAATTCGGCGAAACGGCTCTGGGCGACCTGCTGATTGCCAAGCCAAATAAAATGTTGCAAACTGCCGCATTAGGCGACTCGATCCGCAAAGTGGTTACCGTCATGCACCAGCATGGGGTTTCTCAAATGCCTGTTGTGGGAGCAGACGGCACTCTAGCTGGTTTAATCGAAGAAGTGGACTTGCTCAATCACATGCTTGAGAAGCACGAGCACAACAACGATGAAAAAATAGATACACTCGTGCAAAACGCGGGCGCGGTCTTCCCGCCCGAGACTCCGCTCGAAGACGCCATGCCTTCCCTAACTGCAGGATATGCTTTGATCGTTGTCGAGAACAGTAAACCTGTGGGAATCCTCACCAAAATAGATGTATTGGATTACGTGGCTGGCAAGATCTAAAATTCAGGTATAACCATTTTTTTGGTTCTATTTGAATCCTTCCATACTATGTCGAGGCTTAGCTTTTGACATAGCATTATTTATAAATTCCTTCTCAAGAACCGTATCTTAGAACAAATTTTCGGGTTATTGTTTTTATAAGATTGGCGTGCGCCGATCAACTCTATAAAATGGAGGCTGAAATGGATTTTAGTACTATTAACTGGTTGGCTGTTGTTGCCTGCGTCGTGGTCAGTATGATTAGTGGTTCCCTTTGGTATAACCCAAAGACCTTTTTTCCTGCATGGTGGAAAGTTGTTGGGGCAGGCCGTGAACAACCCGGCATGGAAAACATGGGAATGACATGGGCGCTAACTGTGCTCTCCTCATTTGTTCAGGCTGTCGCCATGTCCTTCATGGTAACTGCCATGGGCAGCACGACCGCGGGTTCTGGCGCGATGACAGGCTTCATGCTCTGGCTAGGCTTTGTCGCGCCCACGTATTTGGTCAACAAACTATTCGCGGGTCATGGATTAAAAATCTGGGCGATTGAAGTGGGCAATCATCTTGTCAACTTCCTGCTTTTTGGCGCGATACTCGGCGCGTGGCGTTAGTCCGCATATTCAAATAAAAACAAACTCGCCCTGAAATTAATCTTTTGTGGGTGAGTTTGTTTTTAAGAACAAAAGGACGCTGGCAACGCTGATTCAAAAAAAAAAGATCAGCGTTTTCCTATGGCATCGTCCACCAGGACAGGTGTGCGTGAATCTGCGTCCCAATTAAATTCGGGGAAATTATGTTTTTGTGAGTCGGGTATACTCGACCCATGCAACCGGTGATTCGTTTATATCAGCCCGAAGATTTTGATGATATTACACGCCTGTGGTTTGAAGCAGAAACAGCCGCCATGCCCAAACTCATGGAACGCATGGGGCATACGCTCGAAGATGCGCGTAAATATTTTACGAGAGCCGTTGTGGCGGAAGATCAAATTTGGGTCTATGAACGGGAAGACGTTCCGCTTGGATTTTTTGCCATTCAAGGTGACTTCCTCGACCGTCTGTATGTTGATCCTGCCTTTCATCGTCAGGGCATTGGACAGGCTTTGCTGATGAAAGTGCGCCAACTTTTGCCAAAGCATATCTGGCTTTACACCCATGCCGCAAATAAGATGGCGCGATCATTCTATGAAAAGAACGGCTTTGTCGCCGAAAAATTTGGCGTCAGCCCTGCGCCTGAATCTGAACCCGATGTTGAATATCATTGGCGGGCAAAACCCCTTCACAAATAAACCATGCGTCCTACATATCTTGAAGTTAATCTTTCTCAACTAAAACAGAATCTCGAAAACATTCGCAAACACGTTTCACCCGCGAAAGTATTGGTTGTTTTAAAAGCCAACGCCTATG
This sequence comes from Anaerolineales bacterium, assembly GCA_035286565.1. GTDB lineage: Bacteria > Chloroflexota > Anaerolineae > Anaerolineales > Villigracilaceae > Villigracilis. The sequence continues at coordinate 9,428 of DATEDD010000178.1, read as the reverse complement.
GCCACGGTGTGGATGGTGTTGCGCCTTTCATCGCACCTTTCGCAGATTACATTGGCGTGGCAATTGTGGAGGAGGGCATTCACCTTCGTAAAATGGGTGTTGCGACTCCGATCCTCGTCATGGGCGGGACTCTCCCTGAGCAGTTACCCGACTTTTTCGAATACGACTTAACCCTCGCCGCCTCTTCTCTGGACCTGTTAAGTGCTGCTGAACAATTAGCCGAGTCTACCCGTAAGCGACTCAAAGTGCATCTCAAAGTAGATACAGGTATGGAAAGACTCGGCGTCCGCGAATATGAAGCCGAGCCTCTCATAGAAAAATCTATGGCGTGTAGCCACTTGGAAATTGAGGGTATATTTACTCATTTTGCAAACTCTGAAACTCTGGAGTCGGACGGCTTGCCGTCCGCAATCAGCAAGCTGATTGACTCCAGAATGGTCAAAGCCTCCCTCCAACTTGAACGCTTTGAGGAAGTTCTATTCATTTATGAAAAGCGCAGCGAGCCGCATCCGCCCATCAGGCATACCGCAAACTCAGGCGCTGCTTTGTTATTGCCTGAAAGTCATTATGACATGGTGAGACCTGGCATTTTATTTTATGGTGTTTATCCAGCGCGCGAGATTGAAAAAAATATAGACGTGAAACCTGCGCTCACATGGAAATCGAAAGTGGCATATAGCAAGGTCACCCTGCCCGGGCGGGCGGTCAGCTACGGGTCATTGTGGCAGGCTGAGGCGCGGACTCGAATCGTCACCATCCCGTGCGGCTATGCTGATGGATATTTCCGTCGCATGACGAATCAAGCGCGCGTTCTTATTAATGGGAAGTCATATCCGCAGGTGGGACGCATCTGCATGGATCAGTTCATGGTGAATGTGGGCGAGGATGGGGTGAGCGTGGGAGATGAGGTGATTTTGTTCGGCAATGGAATTACCGCCGAAGAACTGGCCGATTGGACAGGCACGAATGAATATGAAGTGCTGACAAGTATTAGTGCGCGTGTGCCGCGGGTGTTTGTACAGATTGCATGAGTTACAATAGGCGCACTAATTTGAAAATGAGGTGAAGGTTGAATTCCAAAATAAAAGATTATTTGATCTTATTGGGTGTGGCAAGTATTGTGGTTGCACTTGATCAGTGGACGAAATGGCTGGTGCGCGAGAATATACAATTTGGCGGAATGTGGCTGCCTGAAAGTCTGATATGGCTTAGCCCTTATGCGCGCATCGTGCATTGGTATAACAGCGGCGCGGCATTTGGGTTGTTCCAGAATGGGAATTTGATCTTTACAATTCTGGCATTCATCGTGATCGGCGCCATCTTTTATTACTATCCGTTTGTTCAGAACGAAGACTGGACCCTGAAACTGGCGATGGGTTTGCAACTTGCAGGCGCGGCTGGGAATTTGGTTGACCGCCTGATGATGGGCAAAGTGACCGACTTTATTTCCATTGGAACATTCCCTGTTTTCAATGTGGCTGATTCGTCCATTACCATCGGTGTGATCGTGCTTCTCTTGGGTGTTTGGATCAAGGAAAGAAAAGAAAAGAGGAAGGCGGCAGGACAGTTACCCCCTGCGGGGACGATGTCAGTGAGCAGTGAACAGTTACTCGCCCTGAGCAATGTCGAAGGGTCAGTAGACAGTGATCGGTTATCTGCGAGCAGTGATCAGTCATCGAATACAACAGGACAAGGTCAATGAAGAAATACTCCCCTCTGGTTACTTGTTTACCTGTGTACGTGTCCGCTTGCGCGTGTTTACATGGTTACTTCCAATGAGTGATCGCGTTGAAAAATTTCGTTATTCAGGGGAAAAAGCAGAGCGACTCGATAAATTTCTTGTAACCTGTCTGCCCGAGTTTTCACGTGCACGTTTGCAGGGATTGATCGAGGCAGGCTTGGTTTTAGTGAGTGGACTGCCTGCCAGAAAATCAGGTCAGATGTTGGATGTTGGATTTGAAGTGGAGGTGCGCATCCCGCCGCCAGTTCCAAGCGGGTTAACGGGTGAGGATATTCCACTTGATATTATTTTTGAAAATGATGATTTGATCGTTATTAATAAGCCTGCGGGCATGGTGGTTCATCCCGCTGCGGGACACGCTTCCGGGACTTTGGTAAATGCCGTATTAGGATATGACCCTGAAATGGAAGGCATCGGCGGCGAGGAGCGTCCCGGCCTTGTGCATCGGCTCGATAAAGAGACATCCGGCTTGATCGTGCTTGCAAAAAATGAACGCGCTCATAACTGGCTGCAGGATCAATTCCGTTTTCGAAAAGTGGAGAAGACATATCTTGCACTTGTAGATGGCAAACCGCCCACACCCACTGGCCGCGTAGAAGCGCCAATTGGCCGTGACCCGAGTCATCGCAAAAAGATGGCAATTGTCTCAGCGGATAAGGGGCGTGATGCGGTTAGTGAGTATAAGACGCTTGAGGTATTCAAGGAACACACGCTTTTGGAGTTCCATCCGCAAACGGGGCGCACGCACCAGATCCGTTTGCACTGCTTATTTTTGGGCTGCCCGATCGTGGGTGACTCTGTTTATGGCAAAAGGAATTTCACGCTTGATATTAATCGTCACTTTTTGCACGCGTTCCGTTTGAAAATTTTACTCCCCAATGCAGAACAGCCGCGCACTTTTGAAGCCGATTTGCCCGCTGAATTGAAGAAAGTGATGGAAGAAGTAAGAAGAGCACAGTAATGAGTAATAAGTGAGAAGTAAAAAGTGAAAAAGTAAAAAGTAAAAAGTGGAGGATGAATGGCGGAACAGAGCTTTGAGACCTTAAAGGTGTGGCAAAAGTCGCACAAATTAATGTTGGATGTTCATCATAAATTAATTCCATTATTGCCTAAAGAAGAAAAATATGGGCTTGCTGATCAGGTGCGACGCTCATCAAAAAGTGTGGGTGCGAATATAGCAGAAGGCGCAGGTCGTTTTTATTATATGGATAATGTAAGGTTTTGTTATATGGCACGCGGCTCTTTGGATGAATCCTTAAACCATCTACTGGCTGCCAATGATTTAGGTTTTTGTGAAAATGATCTTTATGATAATTTGCGCGCGCAAATTGAAGAAATACGCCGCTTGCTGAACGGGTATATCACCTGGTTGAAAACCAAAAAAATTGGATTGAATGAACCAGGCGCGACTCTTGCTATCCATGAATTACCTGCTGAATATCTTGTTGATCGTACAGAGTAATTTTCTATCAGCTTTTTACTTCTTACCTTTTACTTTTTGAAGAGAGCATCACGATGGACTACATAGATTTACGCTCAGATACTGTCACCAAACCGACACCCGAAATGCGCAAGGCAATGGCCGAGGCTGAAGTGGGGGATGATGTTTACATGGATGATCCTACTGTAAATAAATTGCAGGAGCAAGCCGCCCTCAGGCTTGGCAAGCAGGATGCCCTTTTTGTTCCCTCTGGCACGATGGGCAATTTGCTGGCGCTGCTTGTCCATTGTCAGCGCGGTGATGAAGCGATCGTTGGGGATAAGTCGCATATTTATATCAATGAGGCGGGCGGGATGTCAGCGTTGGGTGGAGTTCATCCGCGCCCGTTGATGAATCAGCGCGATGGTACGCTTGCTTTGGATGACATTCGCGCTTCCATCCAGACCGAGGATGTGCATCACACTATTACGCGGCTCATTTGCATAGAGAACACCCAGAATGTTTGCGGGGGTGTTCCTTTAACAGCCGAGTATACAGCTCAAGTTGGCCGGATCGCTCAAGAGAATAATCTACGCTTCCATATTGATGGCGCGCGAATTTTCAATGCGGCGGCGGCTTTGAATGTGGATGTGAAGGATTTGACTGCTCCCGCTGATTCAGTCATGTTTTGTCTGAGCAAGGGGCTGGTTGCGCCGGTCGGTTCGATGCTGGTCGGGACGAGGGACTTCATAGCGCGGGCGCGCCACTTGCGAAAGATGCTTGGCGGGGGGATGCGCCAGGTGGGCGTGCTGGCGGCGGCAGGATTTATTTCGCTGGAGAAGATAACGGACAGGCTTGGGCAGGATCATGCCCGGGCCAGGAAACTGTCTGCTGGGTTGAAGCAGGTCAAAGGTCTGGTTTTGGATGCGGAACCTATATCCACGAATATGGTTTATTTCAACCTTGCGGATGAAGTCAAATTAAGTGTACATCAAATTGTAGATGAGATGAAAAAGCGGGGCGTGCTGGTGGATTGGGCGGGACATCGCCGCTTTCGTTTGGTGACGCATTATTGGGTGGATGATGAGGGTGTGGAGAAAACTATTAAGGCCTTTGCCGAAGTATTGAAGTGACTTCCATGACGAAGTAGGAGAGCGAGTCTATTTAGCCATCATGAAGGGTCGCCGCGGCTATTGGAGCGCGATTCGATTTGATCGCGCCCGCGCTCTTTTGCAACATAGAGACGTTTGTCTGCCAGGTCGATCAATTTTGCAACTTGGTTTGTATCCTCGGGATAAACCGCGATTCCCATACTCATGGTTGGAACAGGAATGGCGATTTCGTCGTCGCTGCGAACCTTGAGAAGTGCCATGCTCGCACGGATACGTTTGGCAACCTGCCTGGCCTGTGCCAGATTGGAATTTGGCAGGGCAATCGTGAATTCTTCCCCACCCCAGCGTCCGACCGCATCGGTTTGTTTGATATGTTTGCGGATGATGTCGCAAAGGCTGACGAGAATTTCGTCTCCAATTAGATGCCCGAAGGTATCATTGTATTGTTTGAAGTAATCAATATCAAGCATGATCAGGCTGAGGGGTTGGTTTAGGGCCTGGCAGGTTTCAGTTTGTTCTTTGATTTTTTTAATAAAATATCCATGGTTGTAAACGCGGGTAAGGCTGTCCAGCTTGCTCTCCTGTTCGACGACGGCGTGATGATAGGTGTTGTCCAGTGCCAGCGCGGCGCGTTGGGCAATTGCGGAAAGCAATTCCATATCGCTGCGGTCGAAGGCATTTGGACGATAGGATGATATAGCCATCACCCCATCCACATGAGAGCCGCGCATAGGGACGCCCATCCAGGATAGGGTTGTTTTCTTCTTGCCAATCAAGATCAGTTCAACATCGTCCAATTTAAGATCTTGCCGCAGATCGGGGAGGAAGAGTTCCTTTTGGTTTTTGATAACCCAGTTTGATAGGGTGCCTTTTCTATTCAATTTTATATTTTCATAAAACTCGCCATCATCGTAAAATAATTCAAGGCGCAGGTCATCTTCATCAACAATTCCAATGTAATAAGCGTCCGCTTCGAGAGCGTTTTGAAACGCGGCGTTGAGCAGGGAGAAGACCTGTTTTGTTTCAATCGTGGAGACGATATGTTTGCTGAGTTCATTGATGATTTCAAGTCTGTTTATTTGTTCCATTCCTATTTTTCTTAGTTGTTGAACGGATTCAACTACCATGATTGAAGCAATGGTAAAGCCCAGGTGTAAGACCCATTGGCGATCCGGAATCGTCCGGCTAAAGTGAGTAAGAAAATGAATCAAAGAGGTGCCAAGCACAAGAAAATAAGCCGGCCCGCGGGTGGAAATTAAAGATGTGGACATGGCTGAAATAATAATCAGGATGTACATCAGATAATCTATTTCTTCCGGGACGAAAATTATCAATACACCAATTACAATTCCCAGGACGATTGCATTTAACCAAGAAAAACGTTCCTTGTTGGGGGATGCGTTGAATATAAAATAATAAAAGGCGAGATACAGGCTTCCAATGGCCCCATAAAGAATGATAATAATCCTGTAAAGATTATTTTGAGGAGGGGAGTAAATGAGGATGGAAGCGATGGTTGCAAATAACACAAAGATACCTGCCAAAATGGATGGCAGGATTGAGATCATATTTTCTTGAGGCTTATACCCTTGACGTTTGTTCCGATTTTTCATTTTTTTCTTATGTTGCTGGGTCTGGTTGAAAAAATTCAAATCGTTTTCGTTGAAAATTTTATCACTCTTTAGGATAGCATAAGAGGCGGATTTTATCCACCTTCTTACGCCAGCCGCAGCGTAAAAGCCATTTTTGATTTCTGATATAATCGCAACGCAAATCGGTCTTTTCGGTGGGGATACGGCCATTTGTAAACCTCACAGGTACAGGGTATCACAAATGCAAAATTATATATCCCTTGCTCAAATTGATGAAACTGCACAAACGATCAGGAAGCAGATCTCGATTCAGCCTATCGCGGGCATCATCCTCGGATCCGGGCTTAACGATCTGGCTGATTCCGTCCAGCAGGCTGTACACATCGCTTATCGTGACCTGCCCAACTTTCCCGTTTCAACGGTTCAGGGGCATGTCGGGCGTTTTGTGATCGGCGAATTGGAAGGCAGGCCTGTGCTGGTCATGCAGGGACGTATCCACTATTATGAAGGATATACGATGGGCCAAGTCACTTTGCCTGTGCGCGTCATGCAAAGGCTGGGTATCCCCTGCCTGATCGTCACCAATGCCGCCGGCGGCGTGCACCCTGACTTCAAGCCCGGCGATGTCATGTTGATCACCGATCAGCTTAATTTGATGGGGATGTCCGGATTGAATCCTCTGATGGGCCCAAACCTGGATGAGATCGGTCCCCGCTTCCCGGATATGAGCCGAGCTTATGACCGCGAATATTTTGACCTTGCCCGAAAAATTGCAAAGAAAAATAAAATTACTCTGCGCGAGGGAGTGTACGCCGGTTTGAGCGGTCCATCATTTGAATCCCCCGCTGATCTGCGCTTTTTACGTCAGGCAGGTGTGGATGCAGTGGGGATGTCCACGGTACCGGAGGTGATCATTGCGCGGCACGGCAATATGCGAGTGCTGGGACTTTCCGGCATCAGCAACAAAGCCAACCTGGATGGATCCACAGTCACGACCCATGAAGAAGTTATGGAAGCCGGCAAGGTCATCACCCCGAAGGTCGAGAAGATTATTCGTGGTGTCTTGCGGGCGTTGTAATTAAGTCTCAGTTATGGCAGATTTTTATAAATTCCTTGCCTCGTACGAGGTGCTGATCTATATCCTGCTGGCAATTGGCGGACTGTTCTCCTTTCGCTGGTTGTGGCGCTCGTGGCGCGAATGGCAGGTGGCTGTCTTTAGCTTGGAACGTGAATTCTCCGCCCGCCGTCTTGGGCGTTCTGCGGCGATTTCGATCCTGATAACCATATTGTTCTGTGCAGAATTTTCCATGGCCACTTTTATCCTTCCGGGACTTCCGGCAGATTACTTCCTTACCACCCCAACCCTGGATTTAATCTCAACGCCCACAGGAACGCTTTCTCCGGAAATGATGACCCAATTTTCAGGTTTATTGCCGCAGACCGCGGCAGCCGGCACTACAGGTTGTGTGCCAAACCAGATCATGATCACCTTCCCAGAAGCAGGGAATGAAATTACCGGCGCAGTTGAAATAATAGGCACTGTAAATATTCCAAATTTCGGATTCTATAAATATGAGGTTGCGCCTCTTGGAAGCGATACTTGGGCAACCATTTCTGCCAGCCGCACCATCGTAAATAGCGCTTCCCTTGGACGCTGGGATACGACTGCCTTAACCCCCGGTGATTATCAATTGCGATTGGTGGTTACTGATAATCAGGGACAATTATTACCCCCCTGTCTTGTGCCAGTGCGGGTTGTGTCTTTACAATAGAAAACGGAATATTAAACTCATGCCTGATGTTCAACTTCGACCAACGGTCGCCACCGATCTTTCACGCCTGATGGGCTTTGATCATTCCATTAATAGTGAATCTGTCTGGCAGTTGGAATTGCGCCGCGATGCCGGGCAGGTCATGACCATCTTTCGCGAGGTGCGCTTGCCTCGTTCCGTTCATGTTGCCTATCCTCATGACCCGTTCGCGCTTGCCGATGATTGGGTGCGAAAATCCATGATGTATACGGCTTTAATTGGAATGGATTTAGTCGGGTATATTTGCCTGCTGGAGCGAGGGGGAGCCTCGGTGGTATCCATGACCGATCTCGTGGTGGCCGGGGCGCATCGTCGCCTGGGTGTCGCGAGCGCTTTATTGGCGGCCGGGCAGGATTGGGCAGCGTCCAGATCGCACCGTCGTATGATTTTAGAGATGCAGGCAAAAAATCTGCCTGCCATCCGTCTCGCCCAAAAGTTTGGTTATGAGTTCTGCGGGTATAATGACCATTATTACCTCAATCAGGACGTGGCTATATTTTTTGCGAAGGTACTTAAATAACTCACCTTACGCAATGTCATGCTGAGCGAAGCGAAGCATCTCGTATTTCAAGGGTAGAGACCCTTCGCTCTGCTCAGGGAATCACGATTGGGTGCGTAAGGTGACTTAAATAAGACTAGCAAAGGGTATGACCGCGCTGTGAAAATTTATTGGAAGGGTCTGTATGATTAACGGTTGGTCGGAGACGTTTCTGGCGGGAATCCAGACGCTCAACCAGATATTAACGGCGGGGATCGCCATTACGGCATTTTCGCTATTCCTCTATGCGCTTTCTTTTAATTTGCGTGATAGGGTGGCGCGTTCATTTGCGATCATCCTGCTTTGTGTGGTGATCGTTTTTACTTCCGAAGCGTTGCAGGATAAATCGCAGTCAACCGGGGCAATTGATCTGTTGCTGCGCTTGCAGTGGTTTGGTATTGTTTTCCTTCCGGCGGCTTATTTACATCTTTCGGATGCTTTGCTTGTGACCGCCGGCCGGCCTTCGCGTGGGCGTCGGCGGATGGCTGTGCGTGGCATGTACGCTATATCGGCATTGTTCCTCCTTCTGCTGTCGTTTGGCTATTTGCTTGGTCCGCTCGTTCCTGACGGTAAACCTGCTCCTTACCTCCTGCGCACGGTCTGGACGGAGGCTTTCACCTTCTATTATGTTTCCAGCATGGTCTGGGCGGGTGTCAATTTTGCACGCGCTTATGGCCTGATGTTGACAGGGTCGGGCCGGCGGCGCATGATCTACCTGATGGCAGGCGCGACAGCCCCGGCACTGGGTTCCTACCCTTATCTTTTATTTGGTTACAGCCTGGCCTCAGAGCATCAATATCTGTTTTGGGGTGTGGCGACCACCATAAATTTTCTGGTTGGCGCATTGGTGATCGTGATGGCGTATGCGGTGGCTTTCTTCGGCGTTTCATGGCCGGATCGTGTGATCAAAAGCCGCCTGTTCAAATGGATCATGCGCGGACCCGTCACCGCCTCTGCCGCATTGGCATTGATGACCGTTGTACGGCGCGGCGGGGAAGCGCTTGGCACGCCCTATAACGCTTTTGTGCCGTTTACTGTGGTGGCAACCGTTTTACTGCTTGAACACGCCATTACTTTCGCCGCTCCTCTTTGGGAGCGCTCGCTGTTTTATGGACGCGACCGTAAAGAATTGGAATTGCTCCAAAATATTGAAGAGCGTTTACTGACCGAGGGCGATTTACAGCAATTTCTGGATGCCATTCTGGCCGCTGTGC
>DATEDD010000177.1:0-3269 GCA_035286565.1 Anaerolineales bacterium | reverse complement strand
CTTGCAAAGTGTCTCGGCTCTTGAAGACCAAGTCCGTTGCGTACTCAGATTGCATGATGCTCCAGTAATACGAGAGTTTCAGATCTGTGACCACCGGGCAATATTGCTGGGCAAACTCATCCAGGCGCAGGTGCAAGATTTCGACATCGAACTCATTTGCCAGTTGATTGGCGACAGTGTAATCAGCGATATGAACAAAAGCATTATCCAACATTTTATAAGCAATGCCGCGTTGCTTCAATTGATTTGCCAACCAGTTGTGTCCGTTGAAATAGAACTGCAACCGAAAGGGACACCAAGTTGGAACACGCAAATAGCACAGCCCCAGTTGATCATCTATAAAGTAAAAATAGTAGGTCATACATTTGCTGCGGTCTGGTTTCAAATACGTCTTGCCTGTTACTTTATCGTGCCACGGACGATACGAAGAACACCCCTCCATCGCTCCAAAGATATGTACCAAACCGGGTTGATCACCGCGCTCCTTCAAAATTTGCTGGACACGGTTTTCTTTGCGAAAATCCTTCTTGCCGCTATGCGTAAACTCAATCTTCACTCCGTTTGCCTGAGCCAGCGCTTCGGTGTTCTCTCTAATGCGTTCGCGCAAAGGTTCTGCAAATTTGGCATAATCGAAAATGCGAATCCCTTGCTGATACAGATAATGCGTCATTCCCTGGGCGTAACAGAACGACTGCAAACTGCCTGTGATCACAATACGGTCATAACAACCCACAACTCCATCCAGTTTTTCGCGATAGCGTTCAGAAAGCAGTTCGTCCATGGCTCAACTCCGGTTTTTGCAGGTGGATTGAGCAATCTAACCACATTCTGCTACAATATGCATGAGGGAAAGTCGCCGTTGGGAAAGCGTCGCGCTTATCCCGTTTCTCTCGCCTTTGGCGAGTCACACCTTGTGCGACTTTCCCTTTTTGGTTTCGGCTTGTCCGAGTTAGGTACTATTCTGAGCAGTAACTGATGAAAACGGTCTTTTCGATGCGCGGGGTTAGGACCTCACCCTGATTGTGACGATTGATCGGCAGGACGGTTTGCCCCTCTCCCAAGGGAGAGGGTATTGTGCCGATTCCTTTTCTGTGGTGATGAGAAGTTGGGTTGCATTATTGAGGGAGAACAGGTTACTGTTTTCGTTTGTCGCTACTTAATGCCAAAAAGCAATTTCAATTTTGCTTCCACTTCCTTTTGTACAGGATTTGGCAGTACTCCAAGTTCGCGGACAATGATATTTGTCGCAACCGTCATCATTCGATGCAGTTGCAACGTTGAAGAGACTCGCAATCCCGTAGCAGGAAAATCCTTGTCTGTTTCTGTGAAAATCAAGTCGGTTGAAAGCGGTTTGTCAGGCACCCGGCTAGTGATGAAGGCTAAAACAACATGTCTATGGTCACCAATCGGCTCCGTAAGACACACGGCAGGTCGAACCTTCGTGCTGGAGAGGTCATCGAATGGAAAAGGCACAAGCACAACCTTATGCTTCATAAAATGGCTTTCCGTCATTTATGGTGTATATGTCTTCTTCGGGGTCGCGTAAATATTCAAAGGCGGGATTGCTAAAGGAGGCTTTTAGCCATTCCATTTCATTCCAGTCGTCGGCAATTTCTGTAAGCGGCGAAAGGACAATGACGCGCACGCGTTTCGGTCCCGCGATGGGAAGCACGCCATCCAGTTGGAGTTGATGGTTTTCGTCAACTGTCCCTGTCATTTCTATGGCTGTCATCGGAACTTCCATCTTGCAAACTGCCTTTCTTCGTTTGTATTAGTAAAATCGTTTCGATGTTGAATTACCACTTTTCATCCTCTAATGACACAACCTGCATTTTGATTAATTCAGGTTCCAATGTCGAGGGTTCTTCGGCGTAAACTTGATTCAATGTCTCTGTGATGTTTCCCTTTTGATGCTCTGCTACATAAGCATTCAGCGCGGCGGTATATAACTCACTCAGTGAAACGCCCATTTTCTTGGCAAGGTTTTCCGCCGCAAGAAGAATGGGGTTGGGGATGGAAACATCAAATTTCATTGCTCACCTTTTGAGATGGTCAATACAGACCTGTTACCGATATTGCCCACTTATTTTACACCCAAACCAAAAATTATCTGCTTGCCCTCTCCACCAAATAAACGATTGAAACATAATCCTTTCCGGTCGCTTCTGACATACCGATTTCGCAGGTGATGTTGGATGAATAATACCCGTCGTAGTCACGTGCGTTGACCTCGGCGGTTTCTTTTTCGGTGGCGGATTGGGTCAATTCGGGGAAGAGCAGTCCGCGGTCGCCGGCGAACCCGCAACAGCCAAGCGTGAGTGGGACAGTGGCGGTCCGCGCGCATTGTTTTGCCATGCTGACAAGTTTATCCTGCACGCCAAGCTTTTGTGCGGAGCAATTGGGATGCAGGATCACATCTTCATCGATGGGGTGAAGATTGAGTTTTGGCAACAGCGTATCGTGGATGAATTCGATGCTGTCGAGGATGGTCATCTGGCGGTAGAGGGCCAGATCTTCGCTGGAAAGATCATTTGAGCAGGTGCGTAAGGTATGCGAGCAGGATGTCGTGTCTATCACGATGGGGAGTTTCCCGCCTTCACTCCATTCCCAAAATTTGAGGATGGCTTTGTGCGAGGTTGCCTGATATGCGGAGGTATATCCCTTTGAATTGAATGGTATGCCACAGCAGGTGCCCGAAATATCTTTGGGGATGTGTAAGTTGATGTTTGCGCGGTTGGCGATGGTGAGGAAGGTTTCGGAAAGCGACCGGGGACGGAAGACGGGAGACGGCGGCGTGCCGAGTTGGCGAGAGATGCAGGAGGGCAAGTAGATAAGATCAGTTGAACCACTACACCTGCCTGATTTGCTAAGCAAATCACGGGCGGTGCCAGGGAGACCGCGAAGGGCGCCAAGGTTTTTTGAGGGGAAGGGAATATGTGCGTTCCATTTCGGCAATGTCTTTCCTGTTATCTTTTCAGCAGCCTGAATGATGTATGTAACGCCATTCATCCCGATGATAGATTCAGCAAGGTGGCCTAGGCGAAGGCCGAATCCAAGCGCTGTTTCGGTAACTGAAAAATGTTCAGCGAGCCAGTTCGCGATCCGTTCGCCGCGCGGAGTTACTGATTGAGCGCGCAGGCGTCTGGTCAGGTCGCCGGTGTTGATGCTGACAGGACAGGCGGTCGCGCACAACCCGTCTACGGCGCAGGTGTCTATTCCAGCGTAGGAAAAATCGTCGGTAATGGAATCAAGTTCAGATGTGTCTGAAC
>DATEDD010000176.1:0-5842 GCA_035286565.1 Anaerolineales bacterium | reverse complement strand
AAAAAGCCGCTGCGCTTGCAAATGAACTCAAGCAAAAACTGAATGTTGCAAAAATGGAAGTGCAGCGCATCTCCCCTGTTTTGGGTGTGCATACCGGGCCTGGCATTGTAGGTGCGGCGGTGGTACCAATGGAGTTGATGGGCGATTTGGTGAAGTAAAAGAAGTAATAAGTGAGGAGTAAAAAGGACTTGTCTCGTTGCAAGTCCTTTTTTGTTTATGTGGCAGTGAAACTTTTCGCTTTTTCGATCCGCACACCCAGCGGCGGGTGGGAGTAGAACATGAAAACGACCCATTTTTCGGGGTCAATTTCACCGAGGTTTTGATTCGCTAATCTGGTGAATGCAGAAGCGAACGCTTCTTTATTACCAGTGGACTCCAATGCGTAATCATCTGCCATGTTCTCCCGCCAGCGCGAAACCGCGTTCTCCAGAGGCATTGTGATCAACCCGAACGCACCCAGGATCATTCCCAACGCAGGGAACGCGGCAGGGTCGCTGATACTTGAAAAGCCAAAATAATCTACTGCCCAATTCATTCCAAATGACGCGAGATATAAACCGAACATTGTGGTGAACGTTCCAAACGTGATCAATAGTGGAATATCGCGATGGAGGTGATGGCCTAATTCGTGCGCGAGGACTGTTTCGATTTCATCGATTGTAAATTCATTGATGAGCGTATCTCCGAGAATGATGCGGCGCGTGTTGCCTAATCCAGTTAACGCGGCATTGGCAGATTTGGTGCGCTTGGACATGTCAAACTTGAAGACACCTTTTACTTTTGTGTTGGCGCGTTTGGCAAGATTAATTAATCGTTCTTCAAGTTCCTTATGTTCATCACCCAGAGGAACAAATTTATTAAAGAGCGGCATGATCAGCACTGGCGCAAGGTTGGAAATTAAAACGGTAAAGACCAGCATGCCTGCTGCTGTCCACAGCCACCACAGATCGCCGGTAACTCTCAAGGCGAGATAAAGCAATTCGAGCAGGATCAAGCCGAGGGGGGCCCCGATCGCCAATCCTTTTAACTGGTCAATGATCCAGTCTTTGAGCTTCTGGTTGGACTGATCAAATCGGTGCGGGAGAATGAATCCGCTGTAATAACCGAGAGGTAGATTTAGAACAAAATAGATACCGCCAAAGACTGCGACAAAAAGCGCGACCAACAGCCAATCATTTGATGTGAAGGTGACCAGCCAGTTGCGAAGCGCAACCGCCCAACCGAAGAAAAGCCAGGCGAGGATATAGAACATGCTGAAAAGATTATCCACCAGCCACAGCCGGCGGCGGAGGCGCGCATATTGTTTTGCTTGTTTTTGTTTTTCGGGGTCGAGTGTAGTCATGGGATTATCCGATTTACGATTGTGGATTTACAATTTCGGATTGGCGAGTTGCATTTATTTCAGAGGCGAGTGATGCAATGATCTCTTCGGATTTCATCACATCGCCATAAGACTTCAGCGCGGCAAGAAACGCCTTGTGGACATAATCCGCCGGGATGACCGTTTCCCCATATTTCAAATCTCTAGTAGCACAGGCATCTTCGGCGATGATGACTTTGAAACCGAAATCTGCGGCAGCACGTGCGGTGGCATCAACGCACATATGGGTCATCATGCCTGTGATGATGATGCGTTCGATCCCCCAGCCTTTCAGCATTTCAAGCAAATTCGTTTCGCGGAAGGAATTGGGATAATGCTTGTAGACAATTGGTTCGCCTTCGAAATGCGCGGTTGAATCATGAATATCTGATCCAGTAGTGCCTTTAACAAAAAAGGGCGCATCAGGTTTAAGTGCAATATGCTGAATGTGAACGTGATGCGCGCCCTGCGGACCGTGCTCGCGGAAACACTGCAGGATCATATAAGCCTTCTTCGCAGCTTCGAGCGGATTGACCAATTCCATTTTTCCGCCGGGAAAGTAGTCTTTTTGAATGTCTATTACAAGCAGGGCAGTTTTCATCATTTCGATTTCGCTCAATGCAAGCCTTCATCCTTTATCTTTCATCTTTCTTAATTACTTGCGCCCAAAATCCGCAGGATTCTCACCCCACAAATCTGTAGCCCATTTAATCAGCTTGTCTTCCGGCAATTCGTTTTCGGCAAGCCAGTTCTCGGCGCTCTGGAGGATGGCAAATAAGACTGTGTTCTTTGCGGTATGTCTCAGCTTCGTCTTGCATTGGCCTGTATTCACCCACGCGATGGCATTCTCTGAATCAGAGTAGATTGGCACGTGCATATTATGCTTCGCTTGCCATGTCAGCGCATGGACAATGGCCAGGAACTCCCCAACGTTATTTGTCCCGTCGACGTAAGGACCGGCATGAAATATCTCTTCCCCTGTTTCAGTGTTCACGCCGCGATATTCCATTTTACCCGGCGAGCCTTTGCAAGCCGCATCCACACAAATGGATGGAAGCCGGGGCCGAATGCTGGCTGTTTTCCATCTTCCATGGGTGGATGATTTCCCTTTGTAATCATCGTAATTTGCAAGGTAGGCTGCTTCCGCTTCAACTTTTCCCTCAAAAGCCTTAAACTGAGCGTCGACAAAACCCTGCACCTGCTTTTCACACTCCATCCAGGTTGTGAAAATACCTGTCTTGCGCCCTTTCCACACCACGTAATATTTCTGCTTTGGCATAAGTCAATTTTACATCAAAGCGAGGGGCACACGAAAAGTTACATTTCGTGCGCCCGCGCAAAACATGTCAATCCGGTTGCTCCTCGCGCCATCCCGCAGGCTTCAGCGTCTCAACAGCATCAGGCGGGAAGTCCGCGGGTGGTATTGTGTGAAGGGAATTTTATTTCTCTTCTTCCCAACCCTGCTCTTCAACTGACATAAAAATATCCGTCGCAGAGATTATGCCGATCAGCGTGCCGTTTTCATCTGCAATCGGCAGGTGATGGAATTTATATTTTTGCATCAACTGTGAACATTCCATCAACGTCCATTCCGCGCGGCCTGTAACGATGGATCCAGACATGACATCGCGCACAGTCGTTTCGGCCGGATTGCGGTTTACTGCCACGATCTTGTCACGCACGTCCGTGGTTGTGACAATTCCATAAGATGGATTCTTCTCGCTGATATCCACAACAACACTGTGTATATTACGGCGGCGCATGAGAGTCATCGCGTACGAAACGCTTGAGTCTGGGTCAACCACCACCACTGGACTGGACATCCAATCGCGGACTAAGTGAGGCATGAATTTCTCTCCTTTGGTTATTTTATTGTGAATGTGGAAAAAACGCCGTAAAGTTCTTGCATAAGAGCATTTCTATCGAACTCGGTCACTACGCCAGGCGGATAATTGCCAATATTTGTGGAGTGGATAAAGTAGATCGCTTCATAGCACACCTTTTTATTGACCATGCGATAGATTTCCTGCTGATAGTAGTTGCCTGCGCCCGCACCTTCTGATGTGCTGTGGACAAATGTAAATCCATTGATGACTTCATTGCCAACAATTTGCTCGGGACCGCCGCCGCTTTGATTTGGCTTTGTGCAGGTTGCAACAGTTTGCGGGTCGGATGTGGAACTAAAAAACAAATAAACTTCGCTTAGATTCGTTTTGTCATAGGTTTTTGAGTCGACGAAATGCAGCGTCAACTCAGGAGGTGTTTTGTAATTGCCAACTACGGGAATTGCAGGAGCAAACGTATCGGGGTAAGTCAATGACACACCGGTTGCGGGGTTGGTGTATTGAAAATATTGAGCTGCTTTTCCAGGCGGGTTGATCGCGACGCGCATGGCGAATTGAGGCACATCGCCTTTGGGCGTGAGCGTTACATAATAATCCTGCGAAGACGGCAATACACCTCTCCAAAACATACATTCAGAATCTGCCGACTTCGGACAAAGGATTTCCCCATCGGCGCCTTTGATCTGCATGGGAATATATCCCCAACCGCCATCGGGAATTTGAGGGAAGATGGAAATGGACATGATCTGTCCCTTCATGGCATTGATCGAATATGTTTTGCTTGCGCCCAAAGCTATGGTATCAGTAATATCAGTAAATGTTCCGTTGGCTTTGAATTTTATTACATTTGATTGACCAGGTAACGCTGTGGGAGGCGTGAAGGTTGGGAAATCTGCGGTCAGTTGAACTAGTGTCTGAACTATTGCTGTGAATGTAGGGATCGGGGTAAATTGAACAGTTTGAGTGGGCAAAGCAGTGTTTTCAATAACATAAGTTGGTATAGGGGTAGACGGAGGCGCATTGCAGGTAGTGATGAGTAAAGAAAGAAGAAAGCCTGCACTGAGCAAAGTCGAAGTGGGAAAAGATATGTTTTTTTTCATTTGATCACCATGGCAATAAAGTCAAAGGTCAAAAGTCGAAGGTCGTAGGTCAGTTTGACTTTTGACCTTTGACCTTTTTAACCAAACCATCAGCCAAGATATTCGATCACCGTCGCTTCACCCTGTCCCACACCAACGCAAAGGGTTGCCAGGCCGTATTTCACATTACCATGATTTTTCATTTCATGCACTAAAGTTGTAACGAGCCGCGCTCCCGAACAGCCAAGCGGATGTCCGATTGCGATTGCGCCGCCATTAACATTCACAAGTTCTGGGTCAATACCCAGGTCTTCGATGACCGCGAGAGCTTGCACCGCGAAGGCTTCATTCAATTCCATTAAACCAATATCTTTTATTTGCAAGCCAGCACGTTCAAGCGCTTTCTTCGTGGCGGGGACGGGACCATATCCCATCACACGTGGAGGCACGCCAGCAGAAGCCGAAGTAACAATACGCGCCAGGGGTTTGAGATTCAACGCTTTGGCTTTTTCTTCACTCATGATTAAGAGTGCAGCTGCTCCGTCATTTAATCCAGACGAATTACCAGCAGTGACAGTTCCGCCTTCTTTGGCAAAGGCGGGCTTGAGCCTGCCCAACGATTCCAGCGTCGTATCGCGGCGCGGACGTTCATCTGTGTCCACGATCTTTGGGTCGCCTTTTTTCCCCGAAGGGGGGGTGGAAACGGAAATGATCTCCTGTTTGAATCTACCTGAGTCAATTGCAACAATCGCGCGTTGATGCGAACGCACGGAAAACGCATCCTGCTTCTCGCGTGTAATATGCGGGCGTTCCCTGGCGATGTTCTCGGCAGTCTCGCCCATTGAGTCTGTGCCGTACGTTTCCTTCATTTTGAGATTCGGATAACGCCAGCCGAGAGCAGTGTCATAAGCGGTCAGGTTTCCAAATGAATATCCACTTTCGGCTTTTGGAAGTGAATACGGCGCGCGGCTCATGGATTCGACTCCGCCCGCAATGTATACATCCCCTTCCCCTGCTTTGATGGCGCGCGCGGCCATGTTGATGGCATTCAAGCCCGAGGCACATAATCGATTCACGGTAACGCCACCTACTTCAATCGGAAGGCCAGCAAGAAGCGCAGCCATACGCGCCACATCACGGTTATCCTCGCCTGCTTGATTCGCACATCCTAAAAACACTTCTTCAATCAACGCAGGGTCAAATGGATTGCGCTCAAGTATTGCTCTAATAACATGCGCCGCCATATCGTCCGGACGAACGGAGGCAAGCATGCCTCCCAGCGCCCCAACCGGTGTACGGATTGCATCTATGATGACAGCTGTATTCATCCATATCTCCTAATTTAATCATTCACGTTTTGATACAGTTCGAGACTGAGATAAGCGATGCCAAAATCGTCTTCGTAAATTAATTTATAACCTTGAATGTTGTCATCAAGAGCATCGCGATAAAATCGCACGGCTTCCGCAACTTCGCTCGGATCCAAAGCCTGTTCCAGCGCACCTTCATTGGTGTAATCATATAAACGCTGTTTCCATAAGACTATGATATCCGGATTG
>DATEDD010000175.1:0-3497 GCA_035286565.1 Anaerolineales bacterium | reverse complement strand
CTCTTCCAGACAAAGTTCATTCTCCTCAAGATCCTCTTAATGCCCTGGCATTATCACAGGCAAGACTAAAAGGAACAGATCCAGATACGTACCGCGGTCTAGGTACACGTAATTCTGATAAAGAACTTGGCCGAATGTTGGAAGTATTTATGGTTGTTGCGCAAAAGAATAAAGACAAGATATCTAAAGAACTAGCAAATGCAGCAATTCAATCTTATGAAGCGAAACGTTCTGTAAACAAAGCCAATAAAGCCTTAGGGAAGATATAGAACATGTTTGAGGATTATTTGAAGGATAGTAACGAGTTCTATTTGATTGCCACCGATGCTAAAAGTAAAAACGAAATTGACTCGGCTAGGCGTTATTATCGGGTTTCAATTATGTGTGCGTTCAATGCGATTGAATCCTTTGTAAATTACATAGCTAAATCTTTTGAAGAGGCTGACAATTTGGAAAAACTAGAAATTTGTTTTTTAAATGATAAAGAACTGTATTTTTCGCCGACTAAAGGGATTTGCACACGTACAAAGTTTACCCCCATAGATGAAAAACTAAAGGTTCTTATAAAGAGATTCAATTCTACGTATGATTTCGAAAAATCAGCTGAATGGGGAAATCTAAAATCCTTTAAGGATTTCAGAGATAGCTTAGTTCATTCACGTAAATCTGAAGATGAAACATCTTTAGATGAGTATGAGCGACGGGTTAAAATAGGTAATAAATCAGTTATTGAAATTATGAATTTGATTTCACAAGGAATGTATCACCAACCTTTAAGAAAAAACTTGCTAGACTTGATTCCAGAATAAACCAATATGCAAACTCATAACCGGAATACCTTCACCACCATCCATACCGAAGGAGCGCTGCTGCCTGTTGACCTGCTGCAGCGCATCCGAGCCAACGATGCAAAGCTAGAAGGTCTGGACGCCGAGAGTTATCACCTCGCACCAGGAGAAAAACTCAACGAAGCAATCAACCGTTCCTGGAACCGGTTGATTGGATTGTGGGGTGCATTCCAAGCAGCGCGTGGCCGGCTGGGTGCAAATGACGCAGGCACTACGCTTACACGTGAACGCTGGATATTGCCTTTGTTTCAGGAATTGGGTTTCGGTCGTTTGAGCACTACAAAGGCGGTTGAGATCGACGGAAAATCCTATCCCATATCTCACCACTGGCAGAACGTCCCCCTCCATTTGGTTGGTTGTGGAATTGAATTGGATAAACGCACCCCTGGTGCAGCAGGCGCTTCGCGTACCAGCCCTCATAGCTTGTTACAAGAGTACCTAAACCGATCGGAAGAAGCACAGTGGGGTTTGGTTTCTAACGGTCTTAGTCTGCGGGTCTTGCGAGATAATGCCACGCTTACCCGGCAAGCATATATCGAATTTGACCTTGAGTCGATGTTTGATGGTGAGGTCTACTCCGATTTTATCCTGTTGTGGCTGATCTGCCATCAATCTCGTTTTGAAACAAACGATAAACAGACTGCATGCATTCTGGAGCAATGGTCGAAGAGCGCTCAGGAACGTGGTACTCGCGCATTGGATGACTTGCGCCGTGGAGTAGAAGATGCCTTCGTCAGTTTAGGTCAAGGCTTTCTGCAGCACCCGCTTAACGGCGAATTGCGTACCCGTCTAAGGAAGGGAGACCTATCTTCTCAGGATTACTATCGCCAGCTCCTACGCCTGGTTTACCGTTTGATCTTTCTTTTTGCCGCTGAAGATCGCGATTTACTGCTTTTGCCGGATGCACCCACAGAAACTAAACAGCGATACCAGAATTATTATTCCACAAGCCGTTTGCGAACTTTGGCCCAAAGGCAGCGCGGCAGCCGGCATCATGATCGTTACGAAGCCTTACGCCTTGTGATGACCCTGTTAGGCTCGGAGCAAGGCTGCCAGGAACTAGCCATCCCAGCTCTGGGTGGGTTCTTGTTCGATGCCCATTCTACGGCTGACCTCAACGAAGCTAAGTTGGATAATCAAGCGCTGCTGGCTGCTATCCGGTCGCTGGCTTTCATCACCGAGGGCAATACCCGCCGGGCAGTGGATTATCGCAACCTGGGACCGGAAGAACTGGGCAGTGTGTATGAATCCCTGCTGGAGCTCCATCCCCTATTGAATACAGACGCTGGCACTTTTCAATTATCCAGCGCAGCGGGTAACGAACGCAAGACTACCGGGAGCTACTACACTCCTTCTAGTTTGATCCAGGTGTTGCTCGATTCGGCTCTCAACCCGGTGATCGAAGACCGGCTGAAAGACAAAGCGGACGCCGCTCAACAAGAACAAGCGCTGCTCGACCTGAAAGTATGTGACCCAGCCTGCGGCAGTGGGCATTTCCTGATTGCAGCAGCGCATCGAATCGCTGGTAAATTGGCGCAGGTCCGAGCCGGTGGGGATGAGCCGCCACCCAACGAAACCCGCCGGGCGCTGCGGGACGCGATCCGCCACTGTATTTATGGAGTGGATTTCAACCCCATGGCTGTGGAACTATGCAAAGTCAACCTATGGCTAGAATCGCTTGAGCCGGGTAAACCTCTCTCTTTTCTCGATGCGCACATCAAGTGTGGTAACAGCATCGTGGGTTTAGACTTCACCATGAAACTGGATGAACTTGTGGTGTCTGACGAGGCATTTAATCACTTAGCCAGGAACGATAAACCAACTGCAAACTTGCTAAAAAAGCGCAACAAGAGTGAGCGTGAAGGTCAAGAAAGTCTATTTGTCATGGCTCTAGATAATATAACCGATCTGGAACAGGGGCAATGGCTGGCCGAACGCGCTCGTAGCCTAAATATAATGCCCGACGGCAATGCCATCGAAGTGAAAGCCATAGAAGAAGCATACCAACAAGTCAGCAAATCAGCTCAATTCCGTAAACAACGCCAAATTGCCGATCTATGGACATCAGCATGTTTCTGGGTAGTTGATTCACCGTTTGGCAAAAACTTGGAGATAGTTGCCCCTACTCATGGTCAGCTACACCGGTTGCTAAATGGTCGGCAGACTCAAAACGGGCTTATGGAAAAGGTGGATATGCTGCGCCAGACGGAAGGTTTCTTCCAATGGCCAATAGAATTTGCAGATGTGAAATCGGTAGGCGGCTTTGATTGTATTGTCGGGAATCCTCCGTACATTCAACTTCAAACAATGCATGAGAAAGCAGATATGTTACAAGGCTTAGGGTTTGAAACTTTTGCAAGAACTGGCGATATTTATTGTCTTTTTTATGAGCGAGGGGTTCAATTATTGCGTGAAAAGGGAATTTTAGCATTTATCACAAGTAACAAATGGATGCGTGCAGGATATGGCGACGCTTTAAGGAATTTCTTCGCGGAAAACACTAATCCTCTTTTATTAGTTGATTTTTCCGGACAGAAAATTTTTAAATCGGCCACTGTTGACGTAAACCTCTTAATCCTTGAAAAAGCAAACAATAGGTATGCAACCAAAAGTTGTGTAATCACAGATGCATCTTGTATAAATAATTTG
>DATEDD010000174.1:0-2520 GCA_035286565.1 Anaerolineales bacterium | reverse complement strand
TGGAAGGCATTAATGGTTCCAAGATTGCAGAACCATATTCACGTTCAGCAGATGGACTCACTTCACCACCAAGAGCATGAGTCAGTGCCTGCATGCCGTAACAGATTCCAAGAATAGGCAAGCCTGATTCCAAAATGAACTTTTGGATATACGGCGCACCTACCTCATAAACGGATTTCGGTCCGCCGGAGAGGATGAAGCCTTTGGGATTGATCGAAAATATCTTCTCACGGGGCGCATCCCACGCGAATAACTCACAATACACATTTACTTCACGCACACGGCGCGCAATGATCTGCGCGTATTGCGAACCGAAATCGAGAATGGCAATGGAGTTCATTACATTTATTGTAGGGACACAGCGGCGCTGTGTCCCTACCCTTTCAATCAGAGATCAAATGAAAATGCAAATGTGGAAAATCCTGATATTCGCCGCCGTTCACAATGAGGCGATACGCCTTGAGATGGAATTCATCCACAAGGCTTTGGACGGTGGAATATAAGTCGGTGAGGAAGGCGGTATCGGCTGGATCAAGTTGTGCGAGAGATGCAACCTGACGCTTCGGCATGATCAGCACATGAAACTTATAGGCTGGAGAAGGATGATGAAAGGCAAGCAGGTTCGAGGTTTCACGGAGGCGGGTGACTGGGATGAGAAAACTCATGGTTGCGAAGATCCAGCTTATTAAGCGGGCAAAGAGGCGAGTCCGCAAGATTTCGCTCACAACGTTCAACGTTAGACGTTTAACGTTAATCCACAAATTCGATTTTACCGTTATCGAGGGATTTGATGCAGGCAATCGACTCAATCGGCACGCCAAGGGATTTCAATGCATCGCGCCCGCCTTCGAAGATTTTTTCAATGAGTGCGCCGATGCCGACAACTTTTGAACCCGAGGCTTCGGCCAGACGGGCGAGACCAAGGATGGTTTGGCCGCTGGCGAGGAAGTCGTCAATGATCAGGACTTTTTCGTCATTGGCAAGGTATTCGGGAGAGACAATCAACTCGACCATGCGCCCTTTGGTATGCGATGGCGCGAGGGTCAAATAAACCTGATCTGGCATGGTGATGGGTTTGGTTTTGCGGGCGTACACAACAGGAAGCCCCATGTGGAAAGCGGTGGTGAGCGCAGGTGCAATTCCCGAAATTTCGGCGGTTAGGATTTTTGTCGCGCCTACCTTTGCAAAGCGTTTTGCAAATTCAAGCCCACAGGTATCCATGAGGATTGGGTCGACTTGATGATTAACGAAGCTATCCACTTTTAATATTCCATTGCCGAGCACTTGCCCCTCTTTCAAAATACGTTCCTGTAATTCGTTCATCACGCCTCCGTGTTGACTGGACAAATATGTATGGATTTTACAACTCCAGAACAGAAGTTGCCAGAGGGAAAATTTTTACGGCTACTTATGCTGGCTTAAGGAGGGAAAAAGGACTGTGTTAGAATCTTGCGCGTGAATGGAGAAATAGTTTTAGTGCTGGCGTCCAACTCGCCGCGCCGCAGACAATTGCTTGCGCTTGGGAACTGGGCTTTCAGTGTCAAAGTTGTTGATATAGATGAAACCCCGCTGGCAGATGAATTGCCAAAAAATTATGTGCTCCGCCTTGCCCAGGCGAAGGCGCTGGCTGTCTCAGAGATGGCATCTCCTGAAAATATCATCATCGGCTCGGATACGACGGTGGTGGATGGCGACTCTATTCTCGGCAAACCAACCGATACACGGGATGCCGAAAGCATGTTGAAGCAATTACGCGGGCGCACGCATCAAGTCTACACGGGGATTGCACTGTACCGCGTGCAGGATGGAAAGATGCTGACAGAACTATCCATCACAGATGTGTCGATGCGGAATTATTCCAATGAAGAGATCACCGCCTATATCGATACTGGCGACCCGATGGACAAGGCTGGCGCGTACGCAATCCAACATCCCGAGTTCAATCCAGTTGCATCCAAGCAGGGATGTTATGCCGGCGTGATGGGATTACCCATGTGCCATGTCCTCCGCGCTTTGCAAAAGTTTGATATATCCCCCGCGGCAGATGTCCCCGCGGCTTGCCAGTCTTTGTTGAATTACCGTTGTCAGGTTTCATCCGCGATCCTGCGCGGTGAACTGATCAGTTAGTTTAGTTTTGAATGAAATCCCTCGCTCTCGGCGGCTTGAGCTGTAGTGTAGCCTTGAAAGGAAACGTAATGAAGTCATTACGCTGGATCAATGTAGTTCTGGTTATTATTTTTCTCTCTGCTTGTGTTTTCAACGGAGGGGGCAATCCGTTTGCCGGTATTTTTGCCAGCCCAACGCCGCTGCCGACAGCACAGGTTCGCATCACTCCCGCGCCGGATGCGCAGTCTGCGGTCACAGCATTTTTTCAAGCCTTGCAACAGGACGATTATGAGACCATGTATGCCATGCTGGCACAGTCCAGCCGCGATGCAGTGACCCTCGAAGAATTTTCCAAACGCTGGAACGATGCCTTGAACACCATGAGCGCATCCAAGATTGATTTCTCGATCATGT
>DATEDD010000173.1:0-5458 GCA_035286565.1 Anaerolineales bacterium | reverse complement strand
GTGGCGGAGGAGGCAGAAAGGCTGGCAATGCGGCCCAGAGTGTTTGTGCGCTCGGCGCGCGCCCGCGCCTGTTGGATCAGTAGAAAATTTTCAATGATGGCGGCGGCTTGATTTGCCACAATATTCATCAAACGGATCTCGTCTGCGCTAAAAGCAGAGACACCATGAGAATGATGCCCCACCTGAAAATAACCAAGCATGCGCCCCGAGGAAATCAACGGCACAAGGGCCTGATCACGCAAGCTGGCGGCCATGGCCGCATCCGCAAGACCAAGTGCGCGCCATTTTTCATCATCAACTGGGCTCAAGGTAAGAATGGGCTGTTGACCGAGGATGATCTTTTCAGCCAAACCATCCCTTGGCACAACGGTTCGATAGATTTGCACAAAATGGGCGGGCAATCCGCGAAATGGAATCTGGCCTGCAAGCGTGTGATTCTCTTCATCGTAGAGCAGAAAGCCAACGATCTCCGCTGGGAACAAAGGGGCAATACTATCTACAAGATTAGCAAAGACCTCCTGAACATCCTGCATGGATCCAAGCGCTTGATTCAGGTTGGCAAGCCCAACAAGCTCGGCTACACGTTTTTGTTCATCCTCATATAATTTTGCATTGCGGATGGTACCTGCCATTTGCCCAGCGACAAGCGCCAGCAGATCAAGGTCGTGCTGACTAAACGCCCCGCCAGTGGTCTGACCTGCTTCCAAAGCCCCGACCAACTCACCGCCCGCCATGAGCGGGATACCCAAATAGGATTGAATGGGAAGCAACTCACCATTTCGATTGAGTTCAGCCTGCGAGCGTGTATCTGCGATCAGGATGGGAATTCGACTTGCGATCAGCTGATGGGTCAGGCTTCCAAATTGGGATAGCGGAGCAGTTACCAGACTGGCTGAATTGAACTGCTCAAAACGATACATCATCATGGATTGCTGTTCCGCATTCCACAACTTCAACTCGAGCACATCCAAAGGAATAAGGCGGCTGACGTTGTCCATAATGGAACGGATCGTCGTTTCAAGGTCCAGGCTGGTGGCCATGCTCTGACTAAACACGGTTGCCATCCGTAGAATCTCTCCTGATGCGCCATTCCCATCTTCCAACGACGGGAAATAATCACGCCCACGCAAAGAAATCAGCATCATTGGGTATGGGCCCGGCACCTCATAAGATGCAACTTCCACCAACCTTCCACCGATGGTAACCCGTTTCGTACCGGCAACAACGCTTAAATCCAGAAAATCATCGGGGGGACGCACTCGCCGCGCCAGGCTTTCCAGGTCATAAGGTTCGTTCTCGCGCAAATCAAAATAGGCACGCGCAGAATCGCTGATATGTTCCACCCTCCCACCGGGCTGGAGCATAATGATAGCCTCATTCGATTTTGTGGCTTTAGGGAATACGAAAGAATTTGTATCAGATTGTATAACCGTTTGGGAACGCGACAAAATACGCAGCACTGTCCAAGCCAGTGCAATAACCACCAGCCCGGCAAGAAACAGGCTAACTCCCAACCCGGAAAACATGGAAAATACTTACCCTTCAGACGCTGGGGCGCCCGCTGCATCCTGTCTTCGAGCCTCAGCCGCAAGTTCTGTGATCTCACGAATATCAGCAAAAGGATGCAAACTCGGTGAAACCAATCCCGCGGAAAATGTCATGAATGACACCTTTTCCGACCCGCCATCGGTTTTGGGCGCTAGAATAAAACCTTGCTGGCGGTCTATAAAGTTATAGTGGCTCAGGATTTCTTTCGCAAGACGCTCTTTTAATCTCTGGCGGATCTTCGGAGCGGCTTCATCGTTTGTAATGATAATAAAATTATCGCCTCCCGCGTGGCCAATGAAATCCTTGGCTGTTCCCAACTCATCCACAACCTCGCCGATCAGCATGGCTGCGAAACGCAGTACATCATCGCCCGCTACAAAACCATAGACATCCTTGAATGGCTCGAAGTTATTAAGGCGCACATCCAGCAAAGCCCAGTCTGTGACGCGGATAATACGCCGCAGCTGCTCTTCGATCAAACGCCCAGCCGGCAGACCGGAACGAGGATCTGTCAGGCTCTCACGCTCCGAACGGCGGATGGCGCCCTGCACACGCAGTTTCAATTCTTCAATATCAAAGGGTTTGGTGATATAATCATCCGCGCCCAATTCAAGACCCTGCAGTTTGTCACTGCGTTCATCTTTTTGGGTCAGGAAGATGACCGGAATATGGCTGGTGCGTATATTGGTCCGCAATTTGCGGCAGACTTCATAACCATCAATATCCGGCAACATAATATCCAGCACGATTAAATGCGGCAGAACCTGCTTTGTCTTCTCCAGGGCATCCAGCCCGCGATGGGCGATATCGACGTCATATTGCATACTTGTGAAGTAGATCTTAAGCATATTGGCGATATCACTGTCGTCTTCCACTACCAAAAGCCGAGCATTACTCATGTGAGCCTCCTGGCCTGTCGCTTCCCTTTGCGGGTATTCTGTCGAACGGCTTCAATTAATTCTTCACTTACTTCGCACTCGATACAAGCGGAAACCGCTCATATCAAACCCATGTTTTTCTGAAATCGTAGTGATCTCCCGCACACGTTCCAGCGTAATGTCCCTGCCGACCGTGTAATCTTCAAAACGGCCTTCCAAAGGATGTATGATGAAGGCGAAGCTGCCCATGTCCCGGCCAGGGTTTCGACACGGTGAGCCGCAACACTTGCGCCGCACGCCAGTGCAGGTGAGCGAGACGAACCGTCAACCTGCCAGCTCGACAATCATTTACCACGACTCCACCCCGGCTTTCAAATGCCGATGGTATGGAGTTTGATGCAGGTGGGCAAGTTTAAGGTGGTGATGATCGCTTTGGTCGAAGGTGATGTCGTGGTCAATCACGCGACAATGAGCCGAGGCCACCAGCACAACATCGGATTCGATGGTGCGCGCCGGATAAATGATCATGCCGGAACCAATGCGGCAATTATGCCCAACACAACCGCCCATGACCGGCCGGTTTGACAGGCTCAGCTTTCCATTGCCATCACGGGCGCGGATGGGGGCGGGGATCAGGTTGTAATCAGTCCAGGTGGATCCAGCGCCAACGAAAGTATTTCTTCCAATCACGCACATTTGCAGACAGGTGTTTTGGGCCAACATGCTGTTTTCCATGAGCGTAGTCATAAACAACCCGGCCCGGAATGGTAGAAAAGCGCCGTCTCCCACCACTGAAAGCATGACCTGCACATCCTGTGAAATATTGACATGGTTGCCAATAACGCTGTTATCGATGACTACGCCAGCATTAATGGTGACATTATCCCCTATGATCGTAGGACCATGAATGACAGCGTTTGGGTCAATGACACAGCCTTTTCCGACTTTTACCAACTCGGAAGATTCCAGGACCTGGCAGCCTTCATAAATTGCCTTGCCAAGGATCTTTATTTTGAAACCAATATCTTCATTCAAACGCTTTTCAAAACGCGCCCCGCGAGCAAACTGACTGAAGACCATATCCGCAATAAAGACATGCACCCATGAGTCAATGGCCAGCATGGCGCGCAAAGGCACTTGAAAGACCAGGTCGCCGCTTTGGTCGCCCATGTAAGTCGGCACGTGATAATAGCCGATCTCACGCGCCTGCATGTCAATAACAAGAGGTTCCACGCCTGCCATGGGGCCATTCGGGTAATACCACAAGTCTGCAAGATATAAACTCCCCGCAGGTGTATAGGATTTGGAAAGAGGCAGGGCATGCTCGCGGAAGGCCGGGTCGTCTGCGCGAAAAGCGGCACGGATGGGGCCATTGTGCTTCTGTGCCTGTTCCATGAATGCCTGAATGTAGAATTCATCAAAAAAGAGATTGTCTCGATAAACAAGGGTCGGCTCA
The DNA here is from genome assembly GCA_035286565.1 of Anaerolineales bacterium. Lineage (GTDB taxonomy): Bacteria > Chloroflexota > Anaerolineae > Anaerolineales > Villigracilaceae > Villigracilis. The sequence continues at coordinate 1,576 of DATEDD010000173.1, read as the reverse complement.
CGGACGGGCGGCAGACGTTCCCCCTGCTTCAACTCAATTTCACGCGTTACATAGGGCGCCAGCAAATTGCGCTGATGCAACCAGAGAGGCGAATTTTGGATACGCAATTCACGCGCACGTTCGCAAAAAGGCATGATCTGATTCTGCGCCTGGAGAATGATCTTAAGCATAGTTGGAGATTATAAATCAAAGTAAGGGTTAAGACACTCTGTTCAACACAAGGGAGTGGCTAAAAGATGGGCCAATGCTTCAAATGTCTCAGCCCTCGGTATGATGACCCTAAAAAGCGCGGTGACACCAGGGTTCTGCATATGGATATTTTCTCCCTTTTAGACCCTCTACAAACCATTTCGATGACGAAGTCCATGCCCGCCCGGCTGCCAATAACGCAAATCATTAAACAAAAAGACGGATGGGAGTTTACCCATCCGTCAGGTATTTATGTCGGGGAAGGAGCGAATTTGCAACCTTCATTTCGTGTGGGGAACGTCTGGCTCTAAAGCCGGGCTTTAACCAGGTTGGAGCGTTTCGGCCCTCCCGTCTTGGGGTATTTCAGGTGGTAAACCTATCGCAACCTCCTTTCTTATTCCTGACATCATCATACAACAAATACAAGCGGTTTACATTAAAAAACCTATAGGTTTTATGAATAGGATCTACCATGGCATTCCGCCTTCTTATGCAGTACGACGAGCGCTACAGGAGATAAAAGAACCCGCAATCATGATTTTCCTCCTTTTGTTTATGATAGTTTCTGAAAGCAGGATGCGGTAGAATTTATGCGAGGTAGTTTATGAGACAGGTAGCCATTCTTGGGATTGGTCAAACAAAAGTTGATGAACAATGGGATAAATCCCTGCGCGAGATCGGCGGGGAAGCCGCCTTTGCCGCCATGCAGGATGCAGGCATGGAAAAAGTCGATTCACTTTATGTCGGGAACATGCTGTCATCAATGGTTAACGGGCAAAATCATCTTGGCGTTTTTTTTTCAGATTGGATCGGATTGTGGAAACAAGAGGCAGTCAAGATAGAAGCGGCTTGCGCATCGGGAGCGGCGGCGTTTCGGGCCGCGCTGATGGCTGTTGCCTCCGGCGATACAGACTCTGCGCTGGTAGTGGGTGTCGAAAAAATGTCAGACAAACCCGGAGGTGAGGTCACTGCCGCATTGGCCACCGCTGCTGATGCAGATTATGAAGGCGAGCAGGGGATTTCGTTTGTGGGCCTCAACGCGCTGATCATGCGAAGATACATGCACGAATTTGGCTGGAAGCACGAAGACTTTGCCCCGTTTTCGATCAATGCACATGCCAATGCCATGCACAATCCTTTCGCCCGCTTGCATAGAAAAATAAGCGCCGAAGAATTCGAAAAGTCAGCCATGGTGGCGACGCCTATTAATCTAATGGATGCCTCTCCTGTCGGAGACGGCGCGGCCGCCGCCATCATCGTCCCTGCAGAAAAAGTAATACACCAGCCCAAAATCCTTGTGTCTGCATCGGCCGCGGCGACTGATACGATCGCCATCCATTCGCGTAAAGATCCGTTGTTTTTGCAGGCGGCCTATCTATCCTCCAGG
>DATEDD010000172.1:0-13200 GCA_035286565.1 Anaerolineales bacterium | reverse complement strand
GGCGCCCCGTGCGCTGCTCCAGCTCCTGGATTGGGTTAATTGAGAATGAGCCATTAAGCAATTGGTAGATGATCCACACGAAGGCAGACCAGGCGTAAACATGAATGGCAATTTGAAGAGGCGTGTAGCGGGAGAGAAATTTCATTATCTAAAAATTCAAACTCAGGTCCATGCCATCATAGAGACTGGCGACTTGTTCACCGTATCCGTTGAAAGGCAGGCTGGCTCTGCGGCTGAGTTCGCCAATGCGGCGCTCGGAAGCCTGCGACCAGCGCGGATGATCCACTGCCGGATTGACATTGGCATAAAAGCCGTATTCATTGGTTGCGACTGTATTCCACAATGTATTGGGTCTTGCGTCGGTTAATTCGATCTTGACGATGGATTTGATGGATTTGAAACCATATTTCCATGGCACAACCAGGCGGATGGGCGCGCCGTTTTGCGGCAGCATGGTTTCGCCATACATGCCCGTTGCGAGGATCGCCAGGTCATTCATGGCTTCATCAATACGCAAGCCTTCCTGGTAGGGCCAGGGGTAGAACGGACTGCCCTGTCCTTTCATTTCTTCGGGGCGGAAAATCGTTTCAAAGCGCACATACTTTGCAGCGGAGGTTGGCTCGACCATTTTGAGCAAACTTGCCAGCGGGAATCCATTCCATGGGATGACCATGCTCCATGCTTCAACACAGCGCAGGCGATAGATACGTTCCTCCTGCGGGAACAAGCTCAGCAGGTCTTCCACGCCAAATGTCTGCGGCTTGTTGACCAAACCGCCGACTTCCACCGTCCATGGCGCAGTTGTAAAGTCTTTGGATAAGGGGGCGACTGCCTCCTTGTTTGTGCTGAATTCATAATAGTTGTTGTAGTTAGTAATATCTTCAAAGGAATTAGCTGGGTTACCCAATTCATCGGTCTTTGGCGGACCTGTGTCAACCGCAGGCGCAGCTGTGCTTTCAGCCGCTTTAGGCGCGCAAGCGGCGAGCGCGATGCTGCCAGCCACGACACCCGCGGCTTTAATAAAGTCACGCCGTGAAAGGTAGGCCTGCTTCGGTGTGATCTCGGAAGATCGAACAGGGACGGATCTCAATGGATTGCTCATAAGTCTCTCCTCTTACTGGTTACCTTACACTTTTAGTCAGGGCGCTCGCGAGTAGCGACAGAGGCGGTCAGCAGTAATAAGAAACCAATCAGGAATCGTTTCATATTGGTAAATACGATGTCATCATTCTAAAAAAACTTCCTTATTTAAAGATGATAGTTTGCTTAAGAAAAAAACACTGAAACCTATTTATCCCCGCAAGTTGATTTCAAGGATGTAAATTGAGGCTTTCTAATTGACAAAGTTTGTTCCGCTGAAATCATATCCGGCCTGGCTCAAGACCTTGAATGGCTATAGTGAAAATGAGTGCAGGGAGCCTGAAGTAGGATTTAAGCGTGATTCAATTTTTAATGGCATGCAGACACGATGTGAAAATCAAATATTAAGGTGGTTACGGATTTGTGTCACATTGATTTTCTGAATATTTATATATTAACCATGTGTCAATTTCCTGCTCAAAACAGTAATGAGATTGCAGGATTGCGATTCTTGTAGCCACGGACTCTGTATGAATCGGAAATTCGTACAGTGGGATGGGAGTATCTGTCTTGATTATTAATGGCGGGCGGTTTAGGATTACATCGTCTAAGAATTCAAGAATAAGTTCTTCGTTCACATATTCTTCTCTATAAAGCGGATATTGATAGGTGAAACGGGTCGGGCTTTTCCGCTGTGTATAATAATTCATGGATGTCTCGGCACCCCATAATAAAACATACTCGCTGGGGTTGGTGTTGTTTTCTATATAATTAATAATATTTTTATTGTCGTATAGTTTTCGATAGGTGTAGAATGTGTTCATGTAACCATCAAAGGAATACCATGCCAGCGAGCCTGCGATGCCCAATGCCAAAACAACCTTGACCGTCCTGGGGATTTTCAAGGTTGAAGCCATTGAAACGAAAATCGAAAAGGTGAATGCTGTGAAAATAGCCAGAACGGGCAGTAAGGCCATATAGTAATGGGGATAGGATTTTCTGGGGATGCCGATCAGAATCAACTCGATGGGCAGGTTGATCAATCCAACAAAAAGCAAAGGCAGGGCCTTCTCAACGGAGTTTTTCCTAAATAGGGTCAGGATCAGGGCGGCAACGTATCCGATCATGGAAAACTGGAACAGACCTGTTCTGGTCAGCGACTTTAATCCATTGGTAATTGAATCCTGCCGGATTGTAAAACCAGCATCGCCAAATGAAGAATAGATAAAATTATATTCAAAAGCCGCGCTCCAGAATTGCGGAAATGCGCCCTGGATACTGAAGAAAACCACGATGAGGAGGCTGACTGCCAAACCTCCAAGAGCGATAAACCATAACTCACGCAGCCATTGCCGGCCTTGTTTTGACATTAACCCCTTGAGGGTCAAATAAATGACAATTGCAATCCAAAGCCCGATTGTGGTTTGTTTCAAAAAGAAAGCGCTGGCTCCGGTTAACCCAATTAAGAAAAACATCCACTGCGGGCGCTTGGATTTATCGGCGTGATAAACCAGCCATAATGCGCTGAACTGTAATGGCAGCGTAAATTCAGTCGGGATATTTCCTCCTTGAAGTACGTAGACAAGGGACAACAGCCAAAGCAGTAAACTAAATAAGGCCGCGAAAATTCCAAGAGTTTTCTTGAGGAGTTTAAAGCCAATGTAGGCAGCCCCAAAAAGGGCAACCAGTTCGATCAACCAGACGCCCCAGCGAGAATTATCTCCAATTGCCAGCCCCAAAGCATTGATGTAAAAGATGATCGGCGGTTTATGATCCCATACATCCCGATATGGAAGCTCACCATTTAAGATTCGCCAGCCTGTATACAGAAACACTCCCGAATCACTGTAGCTGAATTTCATATTCAATGGACTGACTGGCAGCAGGACACACAGCGCTCCGCAGAGTACCAGTAATTTTTCCCAGCTTTGATCTATGATTTTTCGTAATGCTTTCATGGTTTTAATTTGGATGCTCTGCAAAAAAAACAAGTAATTAGACAAGCTATGTCGGCAGGAAATATCGGTTCAATTCACCTGCCAAATTGGAAGTATACCAAATGGGTTTACGGCTCCAGCTTAACTTTTTACCTCAGCCATTATTAAATCCCTGCTCATACTTTTACGATACAATATGATCTCCCTATGAAAGAAAACCCTTCTTTTTTCACCTGCCTTAGTCTGGCGATCCGCTTCCATGACCTCAGCGACCTGCCATTCGATCTTCACCATGGTCGGCAATTGCGCCCGACGCTCAACTACGATCCTAATGCGTGAAATATTAACCCGATTTGGAAGGATCTAATCCGGAATGCAATCTAATATAAAGAATTACACCACTCATATTTTTCGCTACGTTATCGGCGCATGTGCTTTTTCGATGCTGGCGGCCATCGTTATGTATGCCTATCTGGGCACTTTCTCGCGCTATCTATCGGATGATTATTGTGAGGCTGTGCGATTCGAAAATTCTTCTCCGGTTGCGGCCGTGATCGAACGTTATACTTCCGAAAATTGGCCTAGAGCCACCATGCGTTATTCCAACCTGCTATTAATTGGGTTCAGTGAGTTGATGGGGAAAAACAATATGCCGATTACAATCGCTTCCATGGTCTTGCTCTGGGCAGCGAACCTGGTATGGTGTGTCCATGAAATCCGAAAATACTTTAAAATTGATTGGTATTATCAAATTGACGTCTTTTTAGGGACAACCCTTGGATTTTTTAGCCTATTGCAAGCCCCAAATCTTTTTCAAACAATTTACTGGCGTTCAGCCATGATGACGCATTTTGCACCGCTGGTATTCGGCTCATTCCTGTTTGCCTTTTTGGTGAAACAAATGAGACGCGCGGAGAGTCAATCGGTTTCTCTGTCGATTAATTTGATCATCTTCTTCGCCGCGTTTATTATTGCAGGGTTTTCAGAGCCGCCAACTACGACCATGCTGACCGCCTTGCCTTTGCTCATGATCGTAGTCTGGATTTGGGGAAAGCCTTCTTCAAAACAAAAACAACTTACCCTGCTTGCATGGGCTTTTGCAGGGGTATTTCTGGGATTGATGGCGATGATCCTCTCGCCAGCCAGCGAGACTATGGCGCAGGAAAAAACCCTGAATATCGTCGAGATACTGGGTGATTCATTTCTCTACAGTTTTCTCTTCATGATCGATTCCTTGCGGACCCTTCCACTACCGTTTTTTATTACTGCACTAATCCCCCTCATGCTGATTTGGTTATATCACCAGGTTGGAACACCTACATTGCCCGGGGAGAAAAGACACTCAGTTTTACTCCTTATGATTGTCATACCATTTTTGGTATGGCTGTTGATTGCGGCTGGATTTTCTCCCAGCGTTTACGGACAGGGATTTCCTGTTGAGCGGATGCGTTTTCTAGCTCGTACCCTGATGATTGCGGCTTTTATGGTTGAGGGCATATTGTCCGGTTTATTGCTAAAGGACTTGAATTTCAAGCTCAATCGGAAAATTGGACAATGGGCGGTTCTGATTATATTTGCGTCGCTTGCCATTGTTTATCCTTTGAGAACATCGTTCAATATTTATAAAATTTATGTCCCTGAATACCGCGCCCGCGCCGAATTGTGGGACCTGCGAGAAGCTTACATCCTCCGCCATGCAGGTTTGGGCGAGAGTGACCTCATTATTCCAGGGTTTCCAGGCCTTTATCAAATAAAAGAATTGGACAGCGACCCAAATCATTGGGTCAATAAATGTGCGGCGCAATATTATGGAGTGAATTCGATCCGCAGTGTGACAGTGCCGGATGAAAATATGTTGGAATATTTAAATGAATAATGCCCCCCCCATCCTTGTCACTGGCGCGCATCGCAGTGGCACCACCTGGGTTGGCAAAATGCTGGCCGCCGATGCCGATACGGCCTATATCAGCGAGCCGCTGAATGTCTTGCATCGTCCCGGCGTATTTCGTGCCCCGGTAAAATATTGGTACACCTTTATCAACCACGAGAACGCACCGGAATACCTGTCTGCTTTTCGCGACCTGCTCAATTTTCAATACCACCCCTGGCTTGAAATCAAATCCATTCGTTCGGGCAAAGACTTTCTGCGCATGGGGCGAGACTTTCACACCTTCTTCATCGGCGGTATGCACGGACAGCGCGCATTGCTCAAAGATCCATTTGCTGTTTTTTCGGCTGCCTGGTTTGCACAAACCTTGAATTGCGAAATTGTGTTCACCATCCGCCACCCTGCCGCATTTGCCAGCAGTCTCAAACTTTTGAATTGGCATTTTGATTTTCGTGACTTACTAAATCAACCCATGCTCATGCGCGATCATTTGGAAGCCGACCGTGCCGACATGGAATCGATTCAAGCAGATGACATGATCGGCCAATCTGCATTGCTCTGGCGGATGATCTACCGTTCGGTTCATTCGACCATCGGCCTGTTCCCCCGCTTCAACATTGTTCGCCACGAAGACCTTTCCCTCGATCCCGTCACAGGGTATAAATCGCTGTACGAGTCTCTGGGATTAACCTTTACCGAAAAAGTCAAAGACATCATTCTCAATTCCAGTAGTTCCGAAAACCCGCGGGAACGCTCGCAGAAAAGAGTCCATTCCGTGAAGTTAGACAGCCGCGCAAATCTTGCCAATTGGAAAAAACGATTGACCTCCGAAGAAATCACCCGCGTCCGCAAGATGACCGAAGCCGTTTCGCCTCTCTTTTATTCAGACAATGAATGGTAACTAATCTCTAATTAACAATTACCATATACCAATGACCAATCTCCCTCTCGTCTCCATCATCACTCCATCTTTCAATCAAGCGCAATTCCTTGAGCAGACGATCCAATCCGTACTGGGACAGGATTATCCGCAGATTGAATACATCATCGTAGACGGCGGCTCCACCGATGGCAGCGTGGATATGATCAAAAAGTATGAGGGCAGACTCGCCTGGTGGATCAGCGAGCAGGATCAAGGTCAGACTGATGCGATCAACAAAGGCTTCGCCCATTCAAAGGGCGAAGTCCTGGCATGGATCAATTCAGACGATACCTACAATCCACGTGCAGTTGGACAGGCTGTAAAATACTTAATTGAAAATCCTGATGTTGCAATGGTTTATGCTGACTGCAATTTCATCAACGAAGCAGGACAGGTGATCGGTAAATTTAATTCAAAGCAAACAGATTATCGCCGACTGCGCGAAGGCTACGTCCACATCCCGCAACAGACCATGTTCTTCCGCGCCAAATACTGGCAGGAACTTGGTCCGCTTGACCCATCCTTTTACTTTGCAATGGATTATGATTTGTGGACTCGTATTGCATCCAAAGCCCCGATCAAATATCTCGCCGGCCAAACGTGGGCTAACTTTCGAATTCATGATTTAGGGAAGACCACAACTCATGATGACCGTTGTTGGCCTGAAATGCTTCGCGTACATTATCGCGATGGCGGTGGTTTTTTCTCTTTGATTGTGGCAAAATACTATCTACGAAAAATCATTGGTTCCCTTTGGAAATGGCGAATTCGTAAACCCGTAATTAGTAATTCGTAATTTACCAATTACCCAATAACCTCGCCCATGAATTACTTCCTCACCTCTCCCTCTCTTGAAGACCTTATCCGCCTGCTTAAAGCATGGCGATTTTGGGTATTTGGCTCAATTATCGGCGCGTTGATCGGAGCGGCTGTTTACTTTATTGTCCCGCCGCCATATCGAGCCAAAGCCACTGTCAATGTGGATTTCAACCTCGAGCAAGCCTGGCCGCAGGAGACTGACCGTCAGCATTTTTATTATCTCGAACGCGAGTCACGCAAACTGGAAGAGATTGCATGGTCTGATGAGATTATGAGTCAGTTATCTTCTCGATCTGGAATTCCGATTGAAGACTTAAGAAATAATAAATTGCAACTCAGTCAACCCGCCGAAGCAGGTTGGCATTTCTATGCTGGTGACAGCGATCCTCAAATTGCAGAATTGCTTGCATCTTTGTGGGCGGAGACTTTTGTCCAAAAAGTGCAGGCCGAAATAGAAACTGGCCGGATCAATGAATTTTTAAAACTTGAAGTAACACAATCCAAGAATTTACCCAAAGAACGAAGCGTCCCTTTGAGCGGGTATTTACTTGCAGGCTACGCAGGTTTTCTAACGCTCGCAGTTTTTGTTGTGCTGTTTATTAAACCTAAAAATTGGGACGCAGATAAACGCTGATGACGCTGATTTTTTGATTGGAGTATGGATGTATAAGAAGCCTGAGTTCAAAGGTGTTTTATATAAACATTCTGACTTAACTGAGAAAATTATTGGCGCATTTTATGCTGTATATTCTGTTTTAGGTTATGGCTTTCTGGAGGCTGTTTATGCAAAAGCCTTGGAGATTGAATTAATAAAGCGAGAGTTAATACCTGTTTTTGAAAAGCCCATTGAAGTGTATGATTCGGGTCAACTAATTGGCAAGCACTATGCAGATATTGTGGTTAATGATTTGGTTATTCTTGAACTGAAGGCAGCGAAGACTCTTCTTGTTGAGCATGAAGCTCAATTGTTGAACTACCTCAAAGCAACTTCGTATGAAGTCGGGTTGCTACTGAACTTTGGCCCAAAGCCCGAAACAAAACGACGATCATTCGACAACAGCAGGAAGGAATGGCTGATTGCCAAAAACAGTTCTTAAATCTGCGTTTTCAGCGCGCTTCGCGATCAGCGTCCAAAAAATGAACTTATCTTCTTTCAACCTTAATAGCCTTCCTCGTATCCTTTGGGGTGCGGCATTGTTGACCATACCCGTCACAAGTTTTCGCTGGTTTCCATTTCTGGACGAAGGTACGTTGGTTCGTCCGCTTGCTTTATATCCGCTAGCACTGCTCCTCCCTCTTTTGTTAATTCAAGCCTGGCGCGGAAAAATAAATTTATATTTTTCTGGCGCGTTTGTCGCGCTTGGGGCGTTTGTCCTCTTTGTTTTTACAGCAACCAGCTTTGGGATTTTGATTGACCCGATCCCTCTTCGCGGACAGGAATATCTCGGGCGCGCCATCCGCGCTTTGGCGACTCTGCTTATTGGCTTAGCCTTCTTTATTTCTGCTGTGTGGATGAACAAAAATGAAGATGATCTGCGTTTTTCTGTGAAATGGATTTTTGCTGGCTTGGGCCTTACCATTGCATGGAGCAGTTTGCAGGTCATTACGTTTTACACAGACTTACTCGATAAAGAAATGGTCACGCACTGGCAGCTCGCATTTTCGATGCGCGAACTCGTCCGCACGAATCGCATCTCCGGCTTGGCGTATGAACCTGCCTGGCTCGCGGGACAACTCGCTACGATCTTCATCCCATTTTTATTCGCCGCCGTATTGACGAATTTCCGCCTCACGCGCCTGAAGTGGCTGGAACCTGTTCTATTGACATTATCATTGCTGGTGCTTTTAGCCACCTACTCACGCGGCGGGTTGTTGACCACAATTGCCGCGGCAGGGTTAACTTTTTTGTTGCTTGGGCGCGATGTGATTCGCTCAACATGGACATGGTTTATCAATGGCTTTCGCGGGCGCGTAATGGACATGCTCTTTCGCATTGGAATGATCCTTGTCATCGTGGGTATATTTTCTGGCTCATTTCTCTTCCTCAGCCAGAAAAATTTCTTCCGCCGTTTATGGGAAACGGATGCAGAAAATCTAAGCGAATATATGGTGGAGATCAATGCCGGCGCGCGCGGCGCATATTCCGCGGGCGCATTGTCTGCTTATGAAGAATATCCACTGACAGGTGTTGGACTCGGCGCAAGCGGTTTCTATATTTATCAAAACCTGCCTGATTGGGCGCTCACCACTGTGCCTGAAATTGCAAAACAACTAAATCCAGAAAACCGTTTGTATCCCAACCCTAAAAACCTGTATGTTCGTTTACTGGCTGAAATAGGCCTGATCGGTTTCTTTTTATTCGCCGCATTTCAATTTAATGTGCTCGGCGAAATACTTTCTCTTTTGCACCGCAATGAACGCTGGGCGCGCTTTGCCGCCGCTGCCGGAGTATTTGCATGGCTGGCCGTCGCCTTTTATAATTTCACACAGGATTCGTTCACAACGCCAAATATCTGGCTGGTCTCTGGCATACTGGTTGGGCTGTCTGCCACTTCATCGCAAAGGGAAATCAAATGATCGTTCTTTCCGTGGGTATGCCCCGCGCCGGTTCAGGCTGGCACTACAATCTCATCCATGATCTGATGAAAACAACAGGTTGTGCTGATGCGCATGACATTCGTGAGAAATACCGCCTGCAAAATATTTTAACCGAAGTCAATTGCAACATCGGCGTGCTGTCTGCGCGCAGACTTGGCATGGTGAGCCTGCCCGCTATTTTGGGTAATACTTTTGTCATCAAAGCGCACGCAGGGCCGACAAACGCCTCGCGCCTGCTCGCGAGTTTGGGACTGCTTCGCATCACTTACATTTATCGCGACCCGCGTGACGCCATGCTCTCCGCCTATGATTTTGGTCAACGCGCGCTTGCAAAGGGACAACCGAATGCTTTTTCACATCTCTCTGATTTTGAAAAATGTGTGAACTTTATGATGCAGTATGTTCACATTTGGCAAAAATGGGTACATGAGAAAAACGTACTCATCGCCCGCTACGAGGACCTGTTGACGAACTATGAGGAGGAATCTGCCAAACTGGTGAATTATCTCAGAGTAGATGGGAACAAGCCTGATGTGCGCGCGGTGATCAAACAGTATCGTCCTGGTTCAAATGATGACCAGCCGGGCCTGCATTTCTTCAAAGGCAAAATAGGCAGATTCCGTGAAGTTTATCCCGAGGCGCAAAAGCAGGTGCTAAAAGAGAAATTAGCCAAATACCTGCCCAGCATGGGATACGAAGCCGAATGAAATGTATTCCCGCTATGACATCCCTCACCTTGTCGTCTCGCAGATTTATCGTTATGATGGGTAAAAGTCATGATGCAAAAATTTGAGACACCCTATGCGGCAGACTGGTTTGCCATTTCAATACGATGGATCATGCTGGTGGGCCTGATCTTATCACTTGGACTGGCTCAAAAAATTGAGGTTGTTTCCATGTGGCCGCTCGGCATAATGATCATATGGAACATCCTGATGACCGCCCTTGCAAGTTTGAATGTGCGGATCACCTATCTTCGCCAGATCAATGTGTTGGTGGACTTGATTTTGGCAGGAGTTTTTTTCCTGGTGCAAGGGGGTCTTCGCGGATCTGGATTTTGGATCGGCCTGTTACCCATCCTGACAGGCTCGATCTACTTTGCATTCTTGGGGGCATTGATCCCCGCATTACTATTTTCCGGTCTGGTTTTTTATACAGGCACCCAGGTCGAGGGTGAATTCTCTCATATGCTGGTTATTACAGGCATGTTGACGGGGTTGAGCCTGTTATTTGGTCTCCTGGGACGCCGTATGACCCTGCAAATGAGACAAAACCGCGCCTTGTCGCTGGATGTGGATGAAAAGTTACGCATCACTCAAAACGAGCGCATGCGCGCTATTTATGAGTTGACATCAACTCTTTCCTCCACGCTCAGTTATAAACGGGTGCTTGAATCCGTCCTAGATATGAGCGCGACAGCATTGAATCCTGATCCTGAACAATCTGTCAATGATCCACTGGTGGGCGCAGTGTTGTTATTCAACAGCGGCAAATTACGGATCGGCTCTGCGCGGGGATTCACGAGCGCGGATATGCGCGCAAGTTTTGACGGCGCGGAAGGTGTCTTGAAAAAAGCGCTGGATGAAGGCGAGTCAATCACTTTCAAGGATATTGGCTATGACCATGAACTTGGACATGTTATCGCACTCAGAAACTGCATCAGCGGATATTGTTTCCCTTTGCGCAGCGGCTTAAATGTTTATGGCGTTTTATTATTTGCCCATCCCGAACCTGACTACTTTAATTCAGAACGACTGAAACTGCTTGATTTTATAGGAAAGCAGGCAGTGGTAGCCATTCAAAATGCGCGTTTGTATCAGGACCTTGTCGAAGAGAAGGAACGCATGATTGAAGTGCATGAGGAAGCGCGCAAGAAACTGGCGCGTGACCTGCACGACGGTCCTACTCAATCCATAGCGGCGATGGCGATGCGGTTGAATATTACCAGGCGCATGATGTTAAAGGACATCGAAGGCGCCGGCGCGGAGATCGTCAAACTGGAGGAACTTGCGCAGCGCACCACGCAGGAGATCCGTCATATGCTTTTCACCTTGCGCCCGCTCATCCTTGAGTCTCAGGGGCTTTCCGCAGCAGTACAAGCCATGGCGGATAAAATGATGGAAACATACGCCCAAAAAGTGGTGGTGAATATTGACGAACAGGTTACAACTCAATTGGAGATGGGGAAACAGGGTGTGATCTTTTACATCATTGAAGAAGGGGTCAATAATGCGCGCAAACATGCTTCCGCGGAAGCGATTACGGTGCGCCTGCGTCAAATGGAGGCCGGCATTGCGCTCCTGGAGATCCTGGATAACGGTGTGGGTTTTGATATGAAGTCCATGTCAGAGTCTTATGACCAACGCGCGAACAGCAGTCTTGGCATGGTTAACCTGCGCGAACGCTCTGAACTTGTGAACGGTCTCCTGCAAATCGATTCTGCTCCAGGTAAGGGCACAAAAATACAGGTCTATATTCCTCTCACCGAAGATGCCGCCGATCATTTGCATCATCCGCAAAACAAGAGTAAATAATGCCCGTATCCGCAGGCTTCCATTATTTTTCTCATCAAACTCAGCAACAACCTTCCAAACGCCCACCCGTGATTTTGATCCACGGGGCGGGCGGTAATTATTTAACTTGGCCTCCGCAAATCAGGCGGCTGGCTGGCGAACGAACTTACGCGCTCGACCTGCCCGGGCATGGTCAATCCGAAGGAATTGGCAGGCATTCGATCGATGAGTATGCCGATGATGTGCTGAAATTCATGAAAGTATTAAATATCCGCGCGGCGGTTCTGGCGGGCATATCCATGGGGAGCGCCATTGCGCTGACACTTGCTTTGAAACAACCAAAAAAAATTGTCGGGCTGGCTCTGTTGGGCGGCGGCGCAAAAATGCGCGTGGCTTCCAAAATCCTTGAAACCGCAGGCAATTCAAATACATTTAGATCCACTGTGGAGATGATCAATGAGAATTGTTTCAGCGCAAATACCTCGCCAAGTTTGATACGGCTCTCAAAACAAAATATGCTGAAAATACGCCCGCCTGTATTGCTGGGCGATTTTCTCGCATGCAATGAATTTGATGTAACGGATCAGCTGGAAAAAATTACCATCCCTGCGCTGATTGTTTGCGGTTCTGAGGATAAGATGATGCCCTTGAAACATTCACAGTCTTTGCATGAGGGCATCGCCAGTTCCCAACTTCATGTGCTCGAAAATGCGGGGCATATGGTGATGTTGGAACAGCCTGCTCGGGTTGCCAGTTTGTTAAAGAAATTTATGGATGAATTACCGCTTCGTTCTGCGCTTTAGCCCTTCGATCAAGGTTTCGACAAGCTCAACCCACCGACTCAGGACAAGCCTGCTTCTACAACCCAAACATTTTCTTTAAGATGGGCATGGCTTTCATCACCGCCAGCGCACGATGGCTGACGTGGTTTTTTTCTACCATGTCCAATTCAGCCATTGTTTTGTTCAACTCCGGGATGAAAAAGATCGGGTCATAGCCAAAGCCGCCGCTGCCGCGTTCTGCGGGGATGATCTCGCCGAAGCAATTTCCCTCGGCAAGTACCACTTCACCGGTTGGTTTTGCGATGGCAATCGTGGCATGGAAATGAGCTTTCCATGGGCGGGGCTTGTCTTTTAAATTCTGTAATAACAAGGCACGGCGATCCGCATCCTTTGCGGTGGGCTTGGGAGAGTAACGCGCGGAATAAAGCCCGGGCGCGCCATCCAGCGCATCCACTTCGAGGCCGGAGTCGTCGGCGAGAGAGATCAGTCCGCTGGCTTGGGCGAAGGCCAGCGCTTTTTTGGATGAGTTTTCGGCATAAGTGTTGCCATCTTCATCCACTTCGAGAGATAAATTAATATCTCCGGGCGTGAGAAGTCGGATGCCGGTATCTTTCAACAGGTCTTGCAATTCTATAACTTTGCCGTTGTTGTTTGTGGCGAT
>DATEDD010000171.1:0-5398 GCA_035286565.1 Anaerolineales bacterium | reverse complement strand
AGACGCGCCTGACGATGGAACTCGAAGAGCGCGTCGCTGAAGATTTTCAGGCGCGGTTTGCCAAAAAAACTCTCAGGGCAGGCGCGTAATGAAAAGAATGAAGGGGGGAAGGAAGAAAGATGAAATATCAAAGCGGGGACAAGAGTCGGTTAAGCGGAATCAGGTTCGAGGTCAGGATAAGAAGCGAAGGTCAAACAAAAAAGACGGCGCGACATTTAGTCACACCGTCTCTTTTTTTACTGATTACTAATCACTGGTCTTACGCGATTTCCAGTTCCTTCAACTTGGCTTCGGTCACAACGCCGTTATCCCAGCCACGAGCTGTGTAGTACTCTTCGAGCATCTTGTCCAACTCGCAGACATTGCCCGCCGAACCAGGCTGATCGGAGGGTTCTTCAAGGAAGCGCTTGGGCAGAGTATCACTGCCTGCGCGGAAGCCGTTCAGATTGTTGTAGTGGCGTTCGAGATTGTAAATGCGCTCGCCAGTCTTCAACACGTCGTCGGTGGTGAAAGGCACACCCACGAAGGCGGAATACTGTTGTGCGTACTCTTCCGCGCCCATGGCAAACGCGCTGAACTTGCACAAGTCCATGCTGTCTGAGAAGGCGTGGATATCCTGGAAGACCTTGACCAGCCCGCCCTTGTCCTTCCATGCCAGCGGATCAACTTTGAGTGAACCGTACGGCATAACGCCCAATTCAGCGGCGGGGGTGTAAGCGCGCAGGTGACAGGCGCCACGGTTGGATGTGGCATAGCCGAGGCCCATGCCCTTGAGTCCGCGCGGATCGTAAGCAGGAATACCCTGACCTTTGACCGTCATCGCCAGTTCTGGATGACCAAAGTGTTTGGCGGTCGCGTTCGCGCCATCAGCCATCACGTTGCCAAGACCTTCGCGCTTGGCAATCATTGCGGCGGCCTTGGTCATTCCATCGCCATCGCCCCAGGCGAGTTTGCCATCGCCGTTGGTGTAGCCTCGCTGGCTGGCTTCCATCCAAACTGCAAGCGGATGACCAAGTTCGATGGCGTCGAAGCCATAATCGTTGGCAAGATCAATCATCTTGGCAACGAGGCGGGCGTCGGGGTTACCGCAGTTCGCGCCGACAGACCAAGCGGGTTCGTATTCCACGGATTCCATGTGCAGTCCCTTGTATGGCCCGTCTTTGATCTCAACTTCCTTCTTGCAAGCCACTGGGCAGGCGTGACAGGTGGGGTCACCTACCAGGATATTTTCCTTCACCCATTCGCCGCTCAAGGTTTCGGCATCTTTGCCAAAACTCGCATACTGGCTATTCTTCGTAGGATAAGCGCCAATGCTGTTATCAATGTTCGTCAGCACGTTGGTGCCGTACACGGAAAGACCGCCCTTGCGCGGACTGGTGATATTCTCAGGCGCCATAATGCCTTTCAGAGCGCGTTCGTGAGCGGGCTTCCAGGCATCGCGATTTGCGGCTTTGACAATCTTCTTTTCGGCCTTGATGACGATGGCTTTCAGGTTCTTGCTTCCGCCCACACAGCCTGTACCGCCGCGGCCGCTGGCGCGATCATCCTCGTTGATCCAACATGCGAATTTGACAAGCTTCTCGCCTGCAGGACCAATCGTGATCACGGTTAGATCTTTTTCACCATATTTCTTTTTGAAATGTTTTATAGTATCGTGAACGCCTTTTCCCCATACTTCCGAGGCATCCAGCAATTCCAATTTGTCATCATGGATGTAGGCGTAAGTCGGCTTCGCGGCCTTGCCTTTGAAGACCAGACCATCAAAGCCAGCCCAGCGCAAGCGTGCGGCTGACCAGCCTCCATGGTGAGAATCAGTTACGGTTCCAGTCAGAGGCGATTTTGTCACGACTGCCATGCGTCCACTCATGTTTGCTTCAGAACCAGTCAGCGGGCCGTTCATAAAGCACAGGATATTATCAGGGGAAAGTGCATCCACTTTAGGACCGTTATCAAAAACAAACTTTACACCCAAGCCGCGTCCGCCAATATATTTTCGGGCGTCGTTCTCTGGCACAGGCTTGAATTCCACTTTGCCTGCGCTGAGGTCTATCCAGCCGATCCGATTTGCATAACCACCAAGTTTCATAATGTTTCTCCTTTTTATCGTTATGGTTTTTAGTTCAATTAAATCGAAACAATTTGCCCGTATGGCAACCTGTGAAAATCTGTTAAATCATTATAGGGATATTTATATTCAGATACAATACCCTGGGGGAAAAAGTGACAAATGTCATATTGTGAGATCTCATACGATCTGTTCTCGAAAAAATCTATATTGATGATTTCGGGTATACTTTTCAAAAATTATGTCTTGATGATTTGAGACCAAAAGATCAAAAATGAAACAACTCCTCCAGAATATCAAAAACGGAAAAGCAATTGTCGAAGATGTGCCTGTGCCGACTCCGCGCGAAGGCATGGCGCTTGTCAGAATTGTCGCATCGCTTGTCTCTTCCGGCAGGGAGCGCATGGTGGTTGAATTCGCCGAGAAGAGTTATATCGGTAAAGCGCGTTCACGGCCTGACCTCGTCAAGCAGGTTCTTGATAAATCCAAACGCGAAGGTCTCATGCCGACCATGCAAGCCGCATTCAATCGCCTCGACCAACCCATGGCACTTGGCTATTCATCTGCTGGCACGATCGTTGCGCTTGGAAAAAACATGCAGGGTTTCAAGGTCGGTCAGCGCGTGGCTTGTGCGGGCGGGGGATATGCCGTCCATGCCGAATACAATGTGGTGCCCCGTAATCTTTTAACTCCGCTTCCAAAAAATGTTGATTTTGAATCCGCCGCCTTCACTACCCTCGGCGCGATTGCACTGCATGGTTTTCGCTTGGCAGAACCTCAACTTGGCGAGAATGTCGCCGTGATTGGGCTGGGTCTTTTAGGTTTATTGACGATTCAACTGGCGTCTGCGGCAGGATGCAGCGTGCTCGGCATTGACCTCGACCCAAAGCGGATCAAGCTCGCCTCTTCTCTTGGACTTGAAGCTGTTTCCCGCGGACAAGCAGAGTCAGCATCCCAGGCATTTACTATGAATCGTGGCTTCGACAGCATCATTATCTGCGCGGACACTCCATCCAATGGCCCAATCGAACTTGCGGGCGTCATCGCCCGCGACCGAGCCAAAGTCGTTGCAACGGGCGCGGTGGGACTTAACATCCCAAGAAAAATCTACTACGAAAAAGAAATCGCCTTCATCAACTCGCGATCTTACGGCCCCGGCCGCTATGACTCGAACTACGAAGAAAACGGAGTTGATTATCCTATCGGCTACATCCGCTGGACGGAGGGGAGGAACTTCCAAGCTGTTGTGGATTTATTATCCAGTCGAAAGTTGAAGGTCGAAAGTCTCATCACGCATCGTTTTCCCATCGAAGACGGTGCGCAGGCGTATGAAGTTATTACAGGAAAAAAGAAAGAGCCGTTTCTTGGGGTGGTGCTGACGTATCCGCATGTTGAAAAGTTGGAAGGTTCGAAAGTTGTCAGGTTTAACGTGCCAACCTTCAAACCTGTAACCTGTAAACTCGGTGTCTTAGGCGCAGGACTTTACGCCAATGCAACTCTTCTACCCGTTATCAAAAACAACAAAGACTTTGAGTTGGTCGGCATCGCCTCCTCAGGCGGATTGCACGCCCAGCACTCAGGCAAAAAATTCGGCTTCCAATACGCCACGTCATCAGAAGATGAAATCATCAACGACCCGAACATCAACACGGTTGCGATTCTCACCCGCCACGACTCACACGCAGATTTAATCTTCAAAACCCTCAAAGCTGGCAAACATGTCTTCGTGGAAAAACCACTTGCGATAAATAGTCATCAATTATCAATCATCAGTAAGCAGTTACTGAAAACTGATCACTGCTTATTGCTCACTGGTTTTAATCGCAGATTCGCCCCGCTTGCCCAGCAACTCAAATCGTCAATCGTCAATCGTCAATCGTCTCTCTACCTCCACTACCGTGTCAACGCAGGCTATCTCCCCCTCAACCACTGGACTCAAGACCCGGAGCTCGGCGGCGGACGTATCATCGGCGAAGCCTGTCACTTCATTGACTTGATCACCTTCCTCGTCGGCGCGCCTCCCGTCAGCGTGACCGCGCATGCCCTACCCGATGGCGGCAAATACCGCGAAGACAACGTTTCCATGACCTTCACCTTCCCCGATGGCTCTCTAGGCATCGTGGACTATCTCGCCAACGGCGACAAATCCTTCCCCAAGGAACGGCTTGAAGTCTTCTGCGAAGGCATGATTGCGGTGTTGGATGATTATGTTTCGTTGGTGACTGTGAAAGATGGAAAGAAGAAAGTGGAAAGCGGCGCACAGGACAAAGGCTGGAAGAACGAAATGACCGCCTTCGCCAAATCCATCCGCGAAGGAACAGAACCTCCCATCCCCTACGAACACCTCATCGGCGTGACCAAGTCGACGTTTGCGGCGGTGGAGTCGGTTAGAAGTAAAAGTACGGTTGAAATAAAATAGGGCGAGTGACACATGGATGAATACAAGGAATACTACAAACTATACTTCTCTACCTTTTGGGATTTGCTCAAAAAGTCTATTGGATGGGAGGATATTGCCTTGTTGGTTTTATCTTTAGCAGTTGGTTCTGCTGGTTCTTATTGGTGGAAAGGCAAAGACTTTATGATTGAACAGGTCGTTTCTTTTCTTGCCTATGCCATGGTCCCGTTTATAGTTTTATCTTTGGGTTATGTTTTATATTTTTTGGTTCAAACGCCTGTAAAAATTAACCAATCTCAAAATGCAGAACTAGATAAATATAATTGGAATAGAGCTGTATTTAATGTTGAAAAATATGATTTATTAGGATTATCAGGTTGGGGGTTGATGTTATCAAATACAAAAAGTATTGCTTTGGAAAATGTTTCAGTTTGGCTTGTTGGAGTAAGAGATGGGCAAAAATGGAATATCCTAGAAAATAAGCAATATGAAAGGTTTGGGTATATTAATAATAAGGCTGAACTCTTAATGTTTGAATCTTACGGTGAATTGTTGTCTGGGGAGAAATTAGTATTTGCAATAACAGCTATGGAATCAGGGATTCCTGTACATACAATACGAACCGAAAAGCGAACACAACCTGTTCTGAATGACGTTTACCCTTTGGCAATTGATGTTTTAGTCAAAGCTAAAACCAATTTTATGGCTTCTGAATTGCCATTAAAACTTATTAGACTGAATGTGTATTCTAGTGGAATGATTTCAATACGGAAAGATTATGAAAAAGAAAGAAATTAAAACTAAATCATATTTTCATTGGGTACTCGTCTAAAATAAATAATTTAATATCTTACCCACCTTCATTGGGGAAGTAAACTTTCACACCTGAAACCTGACACCTTAAACTGACCCTTTTTCAACTCTAAAGAGTCTTA
>DATEDD010000170.1:0-4720 GCA_035286565.1 Anaerolineales bacterium | reverse complement strand
CTGCCGAAAACGTCCGCGATGCGATTGAGAATTTAGGCGCAGAACGCATCGGTCACGGTGTGCGGGTGATGGAAGATGACAGCGTTGTTGCGCTTGCAAAAGAATGCGGCGCTGTTTTTGAAGTTTGCGTGACGAGCAATTATCAATCGGGCGTGGTAAAGTCATTACCTGAACATCCGTTGCCGGGTACGCTGGCGGCGGGCTTGAATATAACCGTCAACACTGATGATCCCAGTGTTTCGCGCATTACATTGTCGCACGAGTATCAGCATGTCTGTGAAGATCTGAAAGTTCCGATGGATGCGTTGAAGAAATCCGTGTCGCTCGCGGCGCAGGCCTCGTTTTTGAAAGACGATGAAAAGGCGAAGTTGGTTGAGTCGCTTAAGCAGGAATTGAATTTGTAAATACCCTCACCCTGCCCTCTCCCCCAAAGGGAGAGGGAAATCATGTAAACCCCACCACATAGTATCAAGGATATCAAAGGCGCTCCTTTGGGTTCTTCGCAAAGTTGTGGTGTGTACCCTCACCTAACCTCTCCCAAAGGGAGAAGGGTTGGGGATGAGGGATATCTCACCAAAGGAGAGTATCACCATGCAAGATCTATTTAAGTCCCGCGACGTATTGAAAGTGGGAAAGAAACAATACGTCATCTTCCGCCTCGACGCGCTCGAGAAGGCTGGGTTAACCAAACTCAGCAAATTGCCTTACTCGATCCGCATCGTGCTCGAAGCCGCTCTCCGTCAATGCAATGATAAAGAAATAACGCAAGTTGATGTAAAGAACATCGCCGCGTGGACTCCCAAAGGCGCGCGACCCGGAATCCCCTTCCTGCCCGCGCGGGTTGTCATGCAGGATTTCACGGGTGTGCCAGCAGTTGTAGACCTGGCCGCAATGCGCTCTGCAGTGGCCCGCCTGGGCGGCGACCCGAAGAAGATCAATCCGCTTGTGCCTGTTGACCTGGTGATTGACCATTCGGTGCAGGTTGATTTCTTCGCCACCTCCGATGCGCTAAATCGCAACACCGAAGTTGAATTCCAACGCAACCGCGAACGTTATGAATTTTTGAAATGGGGACAAAAGGCATTCAGCAATTTCCGGGTTGTACCGCCGATGACGGGCATTGTGCATCAAGTCAATCTTGAATATCTCGCTGAAGTCGTCATGACCAAACAGACCTCCGGGAATTCGGAGGTCCTGGCCTTCCCCGACACCCTCGTCGGCACCGATTCACACACGACCATGATCAATGGACTCGGAGTGGTGGGCTGGGGCGTGGGCGGCATCGAAACCGAAGCCGTCATGCTTGGGCAGCCGATGGACATGCTGCTCCCCGATGTGATCGGTTTCAAACTTTATGGCAAGCTCAGAGAAGGTGTCACGGCCACCGATCTTGTGCTGACTGTGACTCAAATGCTGCGCAGGAAAGGCGTAGTTGATAAATTCGTCGAGTTCTTTGGCGAAGGTCTAAGCACGATGTCATTGACTGATCGCGCCACGATTGGAAATATGGCTCCTGAATATGGCGCCACGATGGGATATTTCCCTGTGGATGCAGAGACGCTTCGCTACATGCGCCTAACGGGTCGCTCCGAAGAGACGCTTGCCCTGACCGAAGCATACATGCGCGCGCAGGGACTCTTCCATGAACCTGGTATGCCTGAGCCGGAATATACCGACACGCTCGAATTGGACCTCGGATCTGTTGTGCCATCTTTGGCAGGGCCCAAGCGTCCGCAGGATCGTGTGGCGCTATCCGATATGAAAGATGTTTTCGAGAAGGCGCTCACCGCTCCGGTAAAAGATCGCGGTTATGAACTCGCCGGCGAGGAATTGAATCGCGAAGCCACCTTCGGCACGAACGGCGGCTCACAAACGATGAGGCATGGCGCTATTGTGATTGCAGCGATTACCTCCTGCACCAATACATCCAACCCCTCTGTGATGATCGCCGCGGGACTTGTCGCAAAGAAGGCAGTTGAAAAAGGTTTGCAGGTGAAGCCTTATGTCAAAACTTCCCTTGCCCCGGGTTCACTGGTTGTGACAGAATATCTAAAAAGCGCAGGCTTGATCGAACCGCTTTCCAAACTTGGATTCAATGTCATCGCGTATGGTTGCACAACTTGTATTGGTAATTCAGGCCCATTGCCCGGGGAAGTTGCCAAGGCTGTGACAGGTTCTGATCTGGTTGCGGCGGCTGTCATTTCGGGCAATCGTAACTTTGAAGGCCGCGTACATCCGCTTGTGAAAGCAAACTATCTTGCTTCTCCGCCGTTGGTTGTCGCATACGCCCTCGCTGGCACAGTGGATATTGACATGAACCATGAACCGCTTGGCACAGATAAAAACAATCAGCCTGTCTATCTCAAAGATCTATGGCCCAGCCAGCAGGAGATCAACGAAGCGATTGAGGCGAATGTCAAGGTTGATATGTTCAAAGCCAAATATGCCGACGTGTTTTCTGGCTCCGATATGTGGAAAGAGATCAAAGTTAAAGAAGGTGACTTGTTCGAGTGGAGTGAAGAGTCGACCTACATTCATCATCCGCCCTTCTTCCAGTCTGTCACGCTGGATGTCCCGCATGTACAGGATATTAAGGACGCGCGGGCGCTGGGACTTTTCCGCGATTCGATCACAACAGATCATATTTCGCCTGCCGGCAATATCGCCGCTGACAGTCCAGCCGGGAAATACTTGCAGGAGCGCGGCGTTCAGCCAAAGGATTTCAATTCCTATGGTTCGCGTCGCGGCAATGACCTGGTGATGGCGCGCGGCACCTTCGCGAATATCCGCTTGAAGAATGTGATGGTTGCTCCGAAGGAAGGTAACTGGACGAAATTCTTTGACGATGGACAATTGACCACTGACCATCGTCCATCGTCCATCGTCCATGGCCAGGAAATGTCCATCTTTGATGCCGCCATGAAATATAAAGAGGCTGGAATTCCAACGATTGTATTGGCAGGAAAAGAATATGGCACAGGCTCCAGCCGTGACTGGGCCGCGAAGGGTCCGATGTTGCAAGGTGTTAAAGCTGTCATCGCTGAGTCATTCGAACGCATTCATCGTTCGAACCTTGTGGGCATGGGCGTGCTTCCCCTGAGATTCACTCAGGGACAAAACGCCGAGTCCCTCGGTCTGGATGGAAGCGAAGTGTTTACCATCGAAGGGTTGAGTGACCAGATCAAACCCCAAAGCCAAGTCACTGTCAATGCGAAGAAATCCGACCCTTCGATAGGAGTGAAAAAAGTTGTTGAGTTCAAAGTAACTGTGTTGTTGAATACCGATGTTGAGGTAAATTATTTCCGCAACGGCGGCATCCTTCACACGGTGCTGAGAAATTTGGTAAGGTAAATAAGAAATAAAGTGACAGTCACCTTGAAGGTAACTGTCACTTTATTTACAAAACTTTTTACTACTTTTTCTTTTCCATATCCTTGCAGATCTGCTCACACAAAACAGGGAACGCGAGGTTTCGTTTGCCATGAGTTTTCCACTTTCCACTGGAACTATCTTAGGGGATGGTTATCGGCAGGCTCTTAATGTAACTTTTTTATATCCAATATTGCGGATATGGATCCAATTGATTCCATCGCTTCCGGATAATGTGTAAAAAGAAAGCGCATCACACTTGGATACCCTGTAATAATAACTTTATTTGAGTTCATTGTTGGATCAGACAAGCGCCCAACAAGTTCGTCAGCGCCGCTTTCTTCGGTTCCATGAATCACTATTGTTACAGATTCCTGCTGTGAATTTATAAAATAACGCTTTGTAAAATATTGCTCATTATTATTGGAGTCATTCGTTTTAAAACCCATGGAATACAACTTATTAAGAAAGTAGTCTGGAGACCAGTTTGTGACAACGATTGGATATCCCAATGAAAGGGCGTACTGAATAGCCTCGTTTCTTTCGGCATCCTCTTCAAGCACAAATTTCCTCCAATCTCCGCCTATTAATACAAAGCCATATCCAAACAGAGGTCGCGGCCCTTCAGGGGTGGGGAAGGCAGCCCCCGGGCCGAGTGTTACATCAAATTGCATTCCTTCAGTGTCTGGATAATCATAAGAGCGAAGTTCAAAGCCCGGGCCATAGGCCGTGCCCTCGCGTGTGACCCGCAGCCCAAGTATCCAGGGAGCGAGCAGTAAAAGTATTAGTGTCAGGTTGGCTGCCTGTTTTACCCATCCATGCCCAACCCGATTCCATAGCATTGTAAAACCCTGCATAAAACATAGTATAAAAACAGGCAGTGCTGTGATGATAAACTTTGGAACGCCGGATTTGAGCCAGGGAAGTATTCCTAAAAAACCAACCAGTATTACCAGAGTGAGCGGGTTACGGCGGCGGGCAAACTCAATGAAACCCAGCAGGGTTAGCAACCCGAAGGCGGGTGTGAACATGGGCGAAAGTGGTAAAACAGAGTACATTAGTACCTCCTTCATTGAGGTGCTGGAATCTGTGCTCTTTACACCGGATTGATTGATTACGAACAATACCGTTTCAAATTTTTTGATGAAATCACTAAATCCATAGCCGCTGATGGAGATCATAAGAATTGAAAATGTCAGGGCTAAACCACCCCATAGTACACCCAATCCAATTCGTTTTTTTAGGGGTGTTGATAATGAGGTGGGAGCATCTGGTTGAAGCAGGATTAAGTCAACAATGATTACCCCCGCGTATACAGCCGTATTCCATCGGAACGAAACCCCAAATCCAA
>DATEDD010000169.1:0-2777 GCA_035286565.1 Anaerolineales bacterium | reverse complement strand
AATGCTGAATTCCTTGCCACGGCAACTTTGATGCAAATGGTGAAGGAAGGCACACCCACGATCTATGCCACGCTTGCCACTGTTGCAGATATGCGCTCGGGAGCGTACACTTCTGGTGCAATTGAATGTGGCATGTTGCACATGGCTTTCGCGCAAATGGCTCGTTTTTACAATGTGCCCTGCGGAGGCTATATTGGTTTGACCAATGCCAAGGTAAACGATGCGCAGTCAGGTTATGAAACAGGCATGTCTGCAATGGGCGGCGTGGTGGGCGGCATGGATATGTTCAATATTGGCGGATTGATCGATGCGTTGAAAACTTTTGATTTTGCAAAAGCCGTGATCGATGATGAGGTTGCGCAAATGATGAAACGCGTCAAGCGCGGCATATCGTTCAATGAAGAAGACCTGGCGCTCGATTTAATTAAGCAGGTTGGGCCGGGAGGTTCGTACATTGTCGCCAAGCATACCATCGCCCGCATGAAGACCGAGGCCGTGATGACCAAACTTGCAGACCGAGATGCGCGTACGATTTGGGTAAAGAAAGGCTCAACTGATATTCAAGCACGCGCGATGAAACGTGTGAAGGAAATCATGGCGAGTAACACAGCTCCTTTGCTTTCTTCAGAGGTTGAGGCGAAACTTCGCGCTGAATTCCCAGGAATGATTGCAGGGGAGTTGTTGCCGATCGAGTAATTCACCTTCTGTGATGTCATTCTGAGCCGCTTTGCGGCGAAGAATCCCTGAGATTATCGTGGAGACCCTTCGGTCGCGACACCTGCCCTGGCAGGCGGTGCCAGGGAGAACACTCCCTCAGGGTGACACACTCTATTTTTTGGAGATTTTATGTTGAGATTATTTAAACGCAAAGAAAATGTCTTTCAGAAGTTGATCGAACAGCAGGCCTCCATTACCTATGAATCATTAAGACTATTGGTTAAATATTTGGAGACGGGCGATTCAGATGTCGCCGAACAACTCTCGATTATGGAAAAGGAAGCGGATGAAGTGCGCCGCATCCTGATTGACGAATTGAACCGCACCTTTGTCACACCCTTTGACCGCGAAGATATCTTTTCCCTGTCCCGTTCCATTGACGATGTTGTGGATTATGCGGATAGCACCGTGATGGAGATGGTTATCCTCAATGTCAAATCCACACCGTTCATGCTGCGGATGGCGAACTTGCTGAAAGACGCTGCCTATGAGATCTGGCATGCAGTTCAACGCCTACCCAACCACCCGAATGTCGCCACAGACCATGCCCAGCGCGCGAAGGCCCTGGAGAACCGCGTGGAAGCCGTGTATCGTGAAGCAGTAGCAGATTTGTTCAGCGGGCCCGAGGATATTCATCACGTTGTTGAAATGTTAAAGATGCGCGAGGTTTATCGTCATTTGTCCAATGCCGCAGATCGCGGGGATGAAGCCGCGAACACGATCGCAGATATCGTTGTAAAGAGAACCTGACAAGGTGACAATGTCTTCCGAATTGATCCTTGTTATTATTCTGGCATTGATCTTTGAGTTTTTGAACGGGATGCGCGATTCAAGCAATATTGTGGCAACCATGATCTCCTCGCGAGCCTTCCACCCACAGACTGCCCTGGGTATAACTGCCGTGGCCGAATTCCTGGGACCTTTTCTCTTTGGGGTGACTGTGGCGAAAACAGTCGGCAGCGATATTGTCGATTCACATCTGTTGACACTGGATGCGCTCGTTGCCTGTTTATTGGCCGCCATCATTTGGAACCTGGCCACCTGGTTTTTAGGCATCCCAAGCAGTTCATCTCACGCGTTGATCGGCGGCTTGATCGGTGTGGTTGCCATTACGGCGGGTCTTGGAGCGATCAATCTGAATGGAATATACAAGGTGCTGATCGGTCTGTTCTTATCCCCCCTGGCGGGTTTTATTGTAGGATTTTTGGTATTACGTGTGATTTATTTCCTTGCGCGTCACGCCTCTCCGAATATCAACCAATTTTTTAAGCGCGCCCAGTTCTTTACTGCTGTTGGATTGGCTTTCAGCCATGGCACGAACGATGCGCAGAAAACAATGGGGATCATCACGCTTAGTTTATTGATCGGCGGAGTGATCGGTCAATTCATTGTCCCATTTTGGGTAATTGTTATGAGCGCTTCGATCATGGCCCTGGGAACTGCGCTGGGCGGCTGGAGGTTGATTCGCACTTTGGGCGGTAAGTTCTATAAGATCCGCCCGGTGCATAGTTTCGCTACCCAGTTGACATCTGCTTTTGTGATTCTTGCTTCGTCTTTTGGCGGCGCGCCGGTCAGTACTACGCAGGTCGTAAGTTCAGCAATTGTTGGAGTGGGTTCTTCGGAGCGATTCGGCAAAGTGCGCTGGAGTGTAGTCAGTGATATTCTGATTGCCTGGGTTGTGACAATTCCAGTCAGCGGGTTGATCTCGGCAGGAATTTACTGGTTTATCGTAAATATGACAGGAAGTTCGTGAATGCAAAGTTTATGTTGATCAACGTATTCAAATGTCGTTTGACTTTGAGTATTGATAATGCTAAAATGCTAGGGATTTGTTAATGGATTGGAGGTGCTCAGGAAAAATGCTTGAAGGTAATTATGTTCGTCCAATCAATCAAAAACCATAAAGGAGATAGAGAGAATGCGTACTAAAAAACTTAATTATCAATTGCTCGCCCTGTTCGTAATTGCAGCGACCTTGTTGTCTGCCTGTGGCGGCGCTGCCACTGAAGCGCCTGCCGCCACCGAAGCGCCTGCCGCTACCGAAGCGCCTGCTGCTACCG
>DATEDD010000168.1:0-13445 GCA_035286565.1 Anaerolineales bacterium | reverse complement strand
ACAGAAGCCGCCCAATCCGTCCAGCGCGAACGCCGCATGTCCTCGGGATGCGTCGCATGCCCAGCCAGTCGAATCCCCAAACACGTGAGACCCTGCTGGTTAAGATATTCCCCCATCCAGCGCATTTCCTTGGGCGTACCTGTAAAGCCATGGATCAGCAAACAACCTGTGCGCCCCCCTGAAAAGAAAAAAGGTTCAGTTGTTGGGATGAGCTGGTTTTTCACGGCTTGATTATATCAATCAACCCACGCAGGCCCAATTCATACGAGTGCCATCCGAAACCAACGACCTTCCCTCTTTTCTGTTTAGAGAAGCGCTGTCTGCATTGACAGCTCATATGATGATCCGGTACCTGCTTTGTAAACTTCATTAGGCAGACATGTTTAGGTAACTAGTGCCACATCACGATAAAGACATACGCGAATGTTCAGGAGCTATATATTGCTATATTTAGATCTTATCTCCGCGTCTTGATTTTTCTACAAAACGAAACTATAATAACACATATTGAGACGCCGTCTCACGATGCGAGACACTAGGAGAAAGTTTATGCCTTTGAGCGAGACAAAAGAACTACAAAGCGCAATGGCTCTCCTTGATTGTTTAGATTCCTTTGATCCCAAATTGGCTATATTGGGAATTTTCAAGCAACCGAAACGCCCCCCTATAATCGTCGGAAATAATCTGATAATCCTAGTGTCGCAAGCAAGCGAGCAGACGCCCTATTATGCTGGAGACTCTGGCAAGGCGCTACTCGCTTTTTTGTTACCAGAATCACAAGATAGATATCGGGTCTCTTAGGTCTTGGGTTATAGATTCCAGCATAAGAAAGAGATGGATAGAAGTCATGTCTGATACACGTATAGCTGCTTATCAATTAGTTGATTATTTGGATCAACTCGGCGTTGAAGTTGTGTTCGGTTTGACCGGCCATACGGTGATTGCATTACTGGACGCATTAGGCCATAGTAAAAAAATCCGCTATATCTCAACTCGCCATGAGCAAGTCGCCGCGCATGCTGCGGATGGGTATGCACGTGCATCTGAAAAGCCAGGAGTACTTATGACGCATCTTGGTCCAGGGTTGACAAATGCGGCCACGGGCGTTGCCAATGCAGCCCTAGATTCAATCCCAATGGTGGTAATTGCAGGAGATGTTCCTTCATATTATTTCGGTCGTCACCCTCACCAGGAAGTGAATTTACACAAGGATGGTGACCAGTATGAGATTTATCGGCCCTTTTGTAAACGTATCTACCGCATCGATCGGGTAGAAGACTTTCCACGGATTGTTGAGCGCGCATTTCATCTCTCACAAACGGGTCGCCCGGGTCCCGTGCTCGTTGATGTACCAATGGACATGTTCTCTGCAGACCTGCCTGTGGGAGCTTTCAAACAGATCCCTGCGCCAATGGTAAAACCGACAATCGATCCCGAAACAGCTGAACATATTGCCCGGGCCCTTGCAGATGCAGAAAGACCTGTATTATATGTGGGCGGAGGCGTCCAGGGCGCCCGTGCAAGGGATGAACTAACAGCACTGGCAGAGACCTTGGAAATTCCGGTCGCTCACACGCTTATGGGCAAAGGCTGCATGAGCGATACTCATCCACTTTTATTGGGTATGACAGGATTCTGGGGAACACCGATTGCGAATGAAACATGCCGGACCGCTGACTTGATTGTGGCGATTGGCACCCGTTTGGCAGAGGCCAATTCGAGTTCGTGGGATCCTCGCTACACTTTTTCCATTCCACCCACTCGATTGATCCATATAGATATCGACCCTGCTGAAATTGGACGTAACTTCAGCACGGAGTTGGGCATTGTTGCAGATGCAAAGAATGCTCTCGGCATGATTGCTGCAGCTGCCAAAGGACTATCACGCCCCAAGCGCGCAAATCTTCGTGAACAGATTGCCAGGGGACGCGCAGAGTTTTCTTCCAATTGGGCGGAACATTGGAAATCAGATCAATATCCACTTCGTCCAGAGCGAATATTGAGTGAAGTTAGAAAAGCGTTGCCGGAGGACGGATTCCTGGTGACAGATGTAGGCTGGAACAAGAACGGTGTAGCCCAGCAATTTCCAATCACAGTTCAGGGAACTTTTATTACACCGAGTGGCCTGGCAACCATGGGTTTTGGTCCATCGGCTGCGTTGGGGGTCAAAGTAGCGCAGCCTGATCGCGCTGTCCTGGCGCTGGTAGGCGATGGAGCCTTCAGTAACCAAATGTCCGTGGTCGCTACCGCAATGGAAGCGGAAATTCCCGTGGTGTGGGTCGTCATGGATAATGCAGCCTTTGGCACGATCGCTGGTCTGGAGAAATCACATTACGGTTGGACGTTTGGAAATATGTTTGAAAGCGAAGGGAAGGAATACCGGGTTGCGTATGCCGACATCGCACGCGCATGCGGCGCACGAGGGATTTTAGTTCGAGAAGCAAATGAACTTGGCTCAGTGCTTCGCGAAGCACTTGCTTCCGGAATACCGACCGTGATCCACGTTCCAATGGAAAACGTTCCAACACCAACACCCGGATATTGGAACATTAATGATATCTACCGTAAGGGTGAATAACTGTTGTCTACCGATGGCTGATTACTTTGAGTAGTCGTTCGATGCTTTATTTGGCTATTCATATCCCGGGTACTACCTGCCAAATTACGCAAAGGAGGTGCCAATTATAAAAAATTTAATATAATAAAGTTTGTTTCTGTAAGGTCGTTTAAATTTTCACCAATCAAAACGAGGAGAATCACGATGAAACATAAAGTATTATATATTTTGCTAGTCTTGGGACTATTGCTGGCTGCTTGTGGTCAGGCTACTCCGACCGCACCTGCTGCCACCGCCGCACCTGCCATGACGGAAGAGCCAACCGAAGCACCTGTGGTTTGCGAACAACCGATCAAGATCGCGATCATTGGAGCCATGAGCGGCACCACCGCGTCTTTGGGCGATTATATGACAAAAGGCGTTACGCTTGCTGTTGAGCAGAAAAATGCTGAAGGCGGCATTCAAAACTGTCGAATAGAACTAATCATCTACGACGATGAAGCCGAACCGACTAAATCGACTGGCCTGGCGCAAAAAGTCGCTACAGAAGATGAAGTCATGGCGGTTTGGGCTACCACCAACAGCAGTACGGCTTTGTCGGACCTGCCGATTTTCGAACAGTATAAGATTCCCCAAATGACCAACGGCACCAACGTGGATATCACCAAGCAGGGCAGCGCGTATATCTTTCGCGCCGGTCCCGCCGGTCCCGCCTTTGAGAATTCCTTAATAAACCATTTGGTTAAGGAAGGCTATACCAAGTTCGCCATTATCGGCGACAATACCGCATACGGAAAAGGTGAATCCACCTATCAGGTCGCGGCCCTCAAAGCAAATAATCTGGAGGCCCTCGCCGTCGAGGAACACGGCGCCGACGACAAGGACTTTACCGGGCAATTAACCAAGATTATGGCATCACAACCCGAGGTCCTTTTGTTGGCTGACTCTGAAGTCGCTGGCGGCCTGGTCGCCAAACAAGCCCGCCAGCTTGGTTTCGAGGGCGTTATCGCCGGGGGTGTGGCGATGGGTAGTGCCAAGTTCCTTGAAACCGCGGGCGATGCGGCTGAGGGAGTCTACTTTACAGCCGCCTATCCCGGCAACGAAGCCAATGATCAAACAAAAGCTTTTGCAGCCGCTTTCGAGACGCGCTGGGGCCTTGAACCCGAATTCCACAACGCCAACACCTATGATCTCACCCAGGTGCTTTTTATCGCCATGGAAAATGCTCATCCCTTAACCCCTGAAAATGTCGCGGCCGAAATGCACAAAGTCTGCGACTACCAGAGTCTTCAAGGGAAGATGTGCATTGACGAGACCGGCGAATCCCTAACCACCAGCCTCGTCGGCGTCATCAAGAATGGCCAATTGACGTACCTTGACCAGTAAGTAGTTCAAAGCCAGGTTTTAATTTTCTCGGAGGCGCTCAAACCGCCTCCGAGAAAACAACATAGGAACCATTGACGTGTCTGGTCGAAAGGAAAGGATTACCTGATGGATATTACTAGCATTTTTATACAGACAATAATTGGGGGCATAGGGATTGGCAGCCTGTATGCGTTGGTCGCGCTGGGTTACTCGATGACCTTTCGCTCGATGGGCCTGGTCAACTTTGCGCAAGGCAGCATTTATATGGTTGGCACTTATTTTGGGATCATCTGGTATCGGGGCATGGTGCTGGGCTTGCACGTGCCCTATGCCGCCGCCTTCTTTATCGGACTCCTGTGTAATGCGTTGCTGGGCATACTCCTTGAACGAATCTTCCGCCCACTGGCCAAGCTCGACCTGATGTTGATGCTTCTGGCCACGATCGGCCTGAGTTTTATTCTGGACAACCTTTTCACCATCATCTTTGGCGCGGAAGGGTTTGCCGTTGATTCGCCGTTGCCCAGTACCCCCTGGATCATCTACGGTATTCGCGTCCTGCCTCAAATGGCGCTGTTGATCGGGGTGTCCGCCTTGCTAATGATCGGAAACCACCTGTTTTTGTCAAAGACCAAGTTGGGCATGGCGATGCGCGCCTCGGCCGTTGATTTCGAGATCGCGCGAACCATGGGAATCGCCACCAACCGCATGAATGCATTAGCCCTTTCCATCGGTTGTATGATGTCGGCGGCTGCGGGAATTTTAGCCGCGCCAATTGTATATGTCGCCCCTTCGATGGGCGCGGCAGTTGGATTAAAAGGGTTCGCCGCGGCTGTTTTGGGCGGGCTGGGCAGTATCCCCGGCGCGATCGCGGGAGGATTGGCGTTTGGCGTGTTTGAAGCCATCTCTGCGGGTTTCATTTCGTCACAATGGACAAAAGCGATCGCGTTCATCGTCATGGTGGTCGTGCTGATGGTTAAGCCTTCGGGCATTGTGGGCGAGATAACGATAGAAAAGGTATAAGAAATGTTATCAAACTCTGGAGGGCTTGTGAAGAAAAAATCGAGCATTCTCAAGTGGATATTGATCGGGGCGGTTGCGTGTCTTTTACTTGCGTTTCCCGCTTTCGCCAAAAGCAGTTACCAAGTGCACATTGTGAACAATATCGGTATCTGGCTTTTGTTGAGCCTGGGGCTTAACATAGCGATGGGCTATGGCGGACAGTTCAATCTTGCATTGGGGGCCCTTTGGGGCGTCGGCGCGTATACGGCGGCGTTATTGCAAACAAGATTGGGAGTCCCATTCTGGATCAACCTGCCGTTGGGGATCATCGCCGCGGCGACAATGGCCGCGCTCGTCGGTCTGCCGTCCTTTAAGGTCCGATCCCACTATCTGGCAATCGTGACCATCGGTTTGGGCGAAGTGATCAACCTTTTCCTGGTTAACCAGGACGAGCTCACCGGAGGCGCGCTTGGCATTAATCGCATCAAACCGCCGAGTTTATTCGGCTTCCCAATCGACACCAACGAGCGATTTTATTACCTTATTCTAATCATGGTGATTCTTGGTTATTTAATCGGTCGGCAGATCGTGGGCCATCGAATTGGCCGTGCCTTCCGCGCGCTCCGCGACGATTTTCAGGCCGCGCGAGCCATGGGCGTTAATACAGGCTTTTACCAGATCCTGGCCTTTGCTATCAGCGGGGCGTACGCCGGCGCGGCTGGTGTGTTATTTGCGCACTGGAATTCCTATATCAGCCCCGATATTTTCGAGTTCAAATCCGCTTTGATTGTATTAACCATGATCATGATCGGAGGCATGGGCAGTCTTCCAGGTTCCGTTGTTGGCACTGTTCTGTTGCTAGTGTTGAACGAATACTTACGAGTTTTCGAAAGGTGGCAATTGGTCGGTTACGGCGTCGCCATTATAGTCGTCGTGCTGTTCCTGCCGGGAGGCGTGGTCGAACTCGTACGCCGATTCGGAAGCCTTCGCCAACGCTGGTCAGCTGGGCTGACGAAGGAAAAATCAAACGTGGAGGAGGAACGAAATGTTCCTTGAGATTGATCAACTTACAATGCAATTCGGCGGGCTGGTGGCTGTGAACAACGTCTCGATCAGCATTAAAAAGGGCGAGATTCATGGTTTGATTGGCCCCAATGGCTCGGGCAAGACGACGATCTTTAATGTGCTCTCGGGCTACTACAAACCGACTGGGGGAAAGGTTTCTTTCGAGGGTCGAACAATCTCCGGTTTGCCTGCGCATCAGATCACCGCGGCCGGCTTCGCCCGCACATTCCAAAATATGCGCTTGTTCAAAACTATGACCGTGCTGGAAAATCTGCTTGTCGCAATGGGGCACCATGCCAAGGTCGGCTTGCTCCAGGAGATCCTCAACCCAGTGGCGGTCCATCGGGAAGAGGAGAAATTTGTCGAGAAGGCGATGGACCTGCTGGATTTGCTGGAAGTCGCCGACTTCGCGAACGAACTGGCGACCAGCCTGCCCTACGGTAATCAACGCCGCGTCGAAATGGCCCGCGCGTTGGCCACCGATCCGAAGGTCATCCTGCTGGATGAGCCAGCGGCGGGACTGAATGAAGTTGAAACGGAAGACCTGCGTAAAACGCTCATGAAGATCCGCGACCTGGGGGTCACGATTTTCCTTGTAGAACATGATATGAAACTCGTGATGGAGATCTGCGAAGAAATCTCTGTTTTGGACTATGGCAAAAAGATCGCTGAGGGAACCGGCGCCGTCATTAGCAAGGACCCAGTGGTGATCGAAGCGTATCTGGGCCAGGAGGAGGACAAATGATCATCGTTGAAGACCTTCATGTCTATTACGGCAACATCCATGCAATAAAGGGCGTTTCCTTCGAAGTACGCAAAGGTGAGATTACCGCGCTCATTGGAGCCAACGGCGCCGGTAAGTCCACCGTCATCAAAACCATTTGCGGTTTGATGAATCCCCGCGATGGAGAGATCTTATTTAATGGCTCCCCCATTCAAAGAATGAGCGCGAACGAAGTGGTACATCTGGGAGTCGGACTTGTCCCTGAAGGGCGGCGCGTTTTCGCCGTATTGACAGTCGATGAAAACATGGAAATTGGTGCCTATGGCCGATCCGACAAGCAGGGGATCGCCCGGGATAAGGAAAAAATGTACGAAACCTTTCCGCTCCTCAAAGACCGCCGGAAACAATACGCCGGCTCGTTGAGCGGCGGAGAACAACAAATGCTGTCCATCGCGCGCGCGCTGATGTCCAAACCTCAGCTGCTTTTGATGGACGAACCATCGCTCGGCCTTGCGCCGCTTCTGGTCAAGCAGGTGTTCAAGATTATTTCCGAGTTGAATAAGGAAGGGTTGACGATCTTTCTGAGTGAGCAAAACGCGCGCGGTGCCCTGAAAATCGCGCATCATGGGATCGTGATGGAAACGGGCAAAGTTCGGTTTGCCGATACAGCAAAGGCATTACGAGAAAACCCTGTAATTCAGCAGGCCTATTTGGGTGTTGGCTAAACAATAATTTTAGGAGAAATCATGGGTAAAATTAAAGTGTTATTTCCGTTCAAGGATGGCAAGGAAACCTGGTTGGGACTGGATACGCCAGGCTTTCGCCGGAAAGTATTCACTACAGTGGACAAGGCATTGGTGGATTCAGAACACATTGTTGCCGGGCTGACGGTTTTTGAGCCGGGTGAGTCATCTGCGTGGCACAATCATACCGGGTCCGAGGAAGTTGACATAATCATCCGGGGAAGCGGAATAGTGGTTGATGGCGATGAACATGTTCCATTCAAAGAAGGGGATTGGATGTTTATTCCAACTGGTGTCTTCCATCAGCATCGGAACACCGGAAATGAACCGCTCTGGTTGGTTTGGTTATATACCCCGCCTGGTGAGTTGCCGAAGGAATGACAACCGACATTCGTGGCGCAAATTGCATGTATTCGCGTGTCTTTAAGTATATCCATTGGATGAAAAAATGAAAGCTGCCTTCCTTTCTGCACCCGGAAAGATCGAAATAAGCGAAACCAGCGTGCCTCCATTGGGAGGAAATGAAGTATTAATAAAACCAATGCGTGCCGGCATTTGTGGTTCGGATGTTTCCCTATTCACAGGTCATCGTACGCCATCAGCATATCCGTTGTTGCCCGGACACGAAGTCGTCGGCCTTGTTACCGCTGTGGGCGAGAATGTCACCCAAATTGCGATCGGTCAACGAGTAACTGTCGAACCGAACTACCCTTGCGGCGTGTGTACCTACTGCCATGCCGGACGGGGAAATATATGTCCAAATAAGAAAAGCCTGGGAGTCACAATTTCGGGATGCTTTGCAGAGCAGTTTGCTGCCCCAGCTGAATTTGTCTGGCCGATACCCGATGCAATATCCAATGAGGATGCGGTAACGATTGAGCCGCTTGCAGTATCGCTTCACGCGTTGTGGCAATCCGGCGCTCAAATTGGGGATACAGTCGCAGTATTGGGCTGCGGTTCCACAGGATTGTTATTGATCCAGGCCGCTGTTTCACAGGGGATGCGTGTGTTTGCACATGACATAATCGAAAGCAAAATAGATATGGCCCGACAGTTGGGGGCGCAAGTCAGTCAGAATCCGGATATTTCAGAATTGTGGCGTAATGAAGGTGTCACAAGCGTATTTGAATGTGCAGGCGCCACTGCGACGGTGGAACTGGCTTTGAACGCCGTACCGCGCGGTGGCCAGATAATCCTGCTTGGTCTTTCATCCTGCCAGGCCAGTTTTACACCTTTGAAGTTCGTTCGTGAAGAACTTAGAGTCAGCGGCTCGATCATCTATGATCACCCAACCGACTTTGCGAGAACCATTGCCCTGGTCGAAAAGAAAGTGTTGTCACCAAGGAAAATCATCTCACACACGTTTCCATTCAAAGAAATTAGTCAGGCTTTGCAGCTCGCCAGTACGGGCGAGGCAGGCAAAGTCTTATTGACAATGGAAGCATAATAATTCGTACCGAACGGAAGAGTAAAAAGGGCAAGATAAAAACGGGACTTTTCGAGATTATCACCCATTATTGATTTTACAGATTTACATAAATTAGCCCAACACATGCTTGTGTCGGACTAAACTTTTACTCTCGTCAAGGGAACTTTCTTAATCAGATAAGCATGTTTGCCTTCTGATTCAACCAGGGTATGGGAACCCGCACGAATTCACTTCTTGTTTTCCAAATTCCAGAGTAATGCCTGCAAGCCTGCAAAATAGCTCCAACGGCCAAAGCCGGCACAAACCCCCAGGCATACCGGCGCAATCACAGATTTGTGCCGGAACTCATCACGGGCATGTACATTCGACAGGTGGACCTCCACTACAGGTAACTTGACAGCAGCAATGGCGTCCCGCAACGCATAACTATAGTGTGTATACGCGCCCGCATTGAACACAATGCCGTCTGCCCATTTATATGCATCATGGATGGCATCCACCAAAGCACCTTCAGAGTTCGATTGGAAGTCGCGTAGCTCCACATCCCGTTCAGCAGCATAAACCTTCAAATCTTTTACAATAGTTTCCAAAGAGTCTGTTCCATATGTGGATGGATCCCGGATACCCAACATATTCAGGTTCGGACCGTTCAATAGAAGGATTTTGTATGTCATTTTCAATATCCAACTGCATTTGTATTAGGCGACCGGGGTATTAAGGAACTCACCGAAAAGTTCGGCTTCCGAAGGTCGGTCTTCCGAAATTGGTCGGCTCACCCAAGTGATGTTCATATAATGCTTTAGGTTGATATTCTCCGATGTACTATTGCCTCCCCAGGTTCCGCAACCCAGGCTGGAGGTCATCGGCATGCCGTTATTAAAAGCGCCGGCATTGGCCTTGGATTGTGGCTGACGCACCATGATGCGGCTGACCGGCGCCATGAGTCCCAGCCGATTGATATGGTCATCATTGAAAGAGTAAATGCCGCAGGAATGTCCCTTGCCCCCAACTTCATATATTTGTTCCACCATCTTCAATGCATTATCAAAGCCATTATACTTAAAGATTGCCAGTACAACACAAAGTTTTTCACTCGAGAATGGATAATCTTTTCCTATATGCTCTTCTTTAACAATAATGAATGTACGATCCGCGGGGATTGAAAACCCCGCCCGTTCTGCAATTCGCTGCGCTGAAATTGCAATGGTATCGGACGTGCGATGACCTTCATTATCCCAAAGAACATCCTGCAGTTTTTTCTTTTCAGCTTCCGAGGCCAGGTACCCCCCCTCCTTGACAAGTTGTTCCAGGAATCGATCATGGATGGATGCTTCGACAATTAGGTTGCCGTCAGCAGAACACCCTGAACCAAAATCCGATGTTTTGCTCATACGTGTATTGCGCGCTGCTTCCGCGATATCTGCAGTTTCGTCAATGACCATGGTTGAATTTCCGGCCCCAACACCAAGTGATGGCGTGCCTGAACTGTAAGCGGCTCTTACCATTTCCTGGCCCCCAGTTGCCTGAACCAGATCACAGATTGCCATTAATTCCTGCGAGAGAGGGATACTTGGCTTCTCCACGCATTGGAAAAGATCCTCAGGCGCTCCTTCGCGTTTGAGGACATCCCGCATGACCTTAACCATTTCGAAGGAGGTTTTCCTACTGCGAGGATGTGGTGCAAAAATGACAGCGTTGCAGCATTTCATGGCGAAGATACCCACTCCAGGCGGGGTAAGTTCTGGATTTGTGGTGGGAACGATCGAAGCGATTACCCCCACGGGTTTGCCATATTTCACGATTCCCTTTTCGGGAATCTCCTCAATAATGCCCACACTCTTCTGCCTTAACACATCACGTAGAATGCCCATGATCTTGAAACGTTTATTGACACGCCCAACCGGATCACCGAGACCGCTTTCTTCGACACCCATCACGGCAATGCGGGCAAAGGTTTTCTCATTGGCGGTTGCCCAGCCGATTGCCTGACAAAGACGATCCACGCGTGCCTGATCATAGTTTTCTACTTGCTTTTGTGCGATACGGGCTCGAGCTAATAATTCAGCAGCATACGCCTTTTCTTCAGGAGTAATAGTTCTAACAGCCATTTGTGCCTCCAATCGGAATCAAGATGTTTTGCCTGATCTGTCATCAGCCAGATTTCTGGCTTGCGGTCCGTCATAACCATGATTAACGGGGTCTATGCGCCGCATAGGTGGCATTCGAGTAATCTCCTCATTTGCGTGCGCCAAAATTCCAGTGATGCGAGCCACCATGAATATTGCATTGGCAAGACTGATGGGAAACCCGATTTCGCACAGGATGGCTGCGGTTGCCCCATCAATATTGATCGGCAAAGCCTTACCGCTGCTTCGCTTCAAAGCACGGACGATGGCCTGCGCGGCTTCGAGATATATGCCGGGTACTTCGGCCTCTCTTGCCAAAGAGAAAAGCCTTTCCAGGCGAGGGTCAAGTTTTTTATGTTGTCGATGCCCAAAGCCGGCGATCCGGCGGCCTGCTTGGCGCCACTCTCCTATCACCATATCCGCCGCATGATCCAATTCATCTTTCCTGCCTTCGCATAAATCAAACACTCTTTGAATTGCCTCCATGGAGTCCTGCACAGCGGCCCCATGGAATTTATTAAGGGTAAGCAGGCCAGCGGCGGCAGCCGCGCCCAGAGGTGCCCCGCCAGATGCTGCCGTTCGCGCGGCCAGAGCCGATGGGGCTCCTGGTCCATGATCGATACTCGCGACCATAAGCGCATCGATTAGCTTGGCTATTTTAGGGCCAGGAAGTTCACCGGTGAATAATAAATATAAAGCAGATGGAAACGGCACAGTGCCGATGAGTTGATTCAGGTCATATCCACGAATGATGATACCATTTTCGCTTGTATAGGAAAGATTCGTGGTCCATTGGGAATCGGTCATGATTAATCCTACTGCTATCGGTTTTTTTCGCGTGAAGCGTGTCGTTACTTGATTTCTTCCGATAGGTGTCCCATTGATGTTGACAGCTGTACAGTTGCCCGCATAAGCAGTTTCGCATATTCTTTGATCTTTTGCTCGGAAAAACGGGCGGTGGGCCCGGAAATGGTAATGGCACCGATTATTTTTCCTGCGGTTTCAAAGATTGGCGCGGCGACGCAGGATACCCCTTCCACGCGCTCTCCCTCACTTATTGCATATCCATGTTTCCTAATGAGTTCCAATTCCTGGGATAAAACCTTGGGATCCGTGGTCGTGTTGGCGGTCAACTTTTCCAATGGTGTGCTCTTTAGAATTGCCTTTTGTTGCTCTAACGGCATAAAAGACAGCAACACCTTTCCAGATGCGCTGGCATAATATGGCATCCTTTCGCCGATCCGCGCAACCCAACGCAGTCTATGAGGACTTTCTATTCGCTCAATGCAAATACGAGTTACGCCATCCGGAATATCCAGGTGAACGGTCTCTTGTGTAGCTCGGTGAAGTTCTTCCATGTACGGACGAGCTTCGACTCGTAGATCTACGCTGCTTATATATACCGAACTCCATTTGAGTACTTTGGATCCCATGCGATAACGGTGCGTTTCCTTATCCTGAGTCAGGATTTCCAGGGATGTTAAAGTTGTCAACATGCGACCCACAGTGCTAGGGTGCAGCTCCAACTGGCGGGCAATCTCGCGCACACCTAATTGAGGTTGAATATCTCTAAAGCAATCCAAAATAGCGATTGCACGGTGAATACTTTGTGTTTCATTAATAGGCGTAGTCATCTTATTAGTGTCCCATTATTAGAGACGGTGTCTCAAAAGAAAATTATAATTGAATTAATTGATAAAATCAAGTCTATGACTTCTGCCATCTCCAAACAAGGATGTTCTGTTTTCTGGAACGCATAAATCTGGTATCTTAGTTCCCTTGTAAGCCGGCGATAGGTCTTCATAAGTGTTCTTTTGACTTGGCCGTCTGAGGAGCACTATCCTACATAAACTTGCCTCTCAGCAACCTTCAAGGTTGCACTTATGAGTTGAATCTACACTGATAAATCCAAGCCAGGAATAATGATAGAGATAGGGCATTTTTATATGCGAATACAGGATTAAACCCGATCCCGATAAACCTTCGTTCTCAATCACCTATGAGAACGGCGAAAAGGTTATGAAAAGGCTATCATGCCGATTGCCAAAGACCTTGT
This sequence comes from Anaerolineales bacterium, assembly GCA_035286565.1. GTDB lineage: Bacteria > Chloroflexota > Anaerolineae > Anaerolineales > Villigracilaceae > Villigracilis. The sequence continues at coordinate 381 of DATEDD010000168.1, read as the reverse complement.
GCATTATTCTATTGACCAGGCGATCAATCTATGAGGGGCATATGCATGGATTATAATTTCAACCAAGAAGCATCTTAAAAGTTGTTCATAATACTGATCGTTCGAGCCCAAATCGGTAGATTGCACATGAGTAAACTCATTTCTATTCCAAACCCCAACCGCCTCTCACCTCCCGTGGAAATTTATTTCGATAGAGAGAACGAAGTAGATTTAATTATGGAATTTCTGAAGAGGGATCAGGAGAGTCCAACCTCCGGAAAAGTGTGTGTGGTTCATGGCTTTCAAGGTATCGGGAAAACAGAGCTGTGCCGTGTGGTTGCAGATCGCTTGCATCAGGAATTTTCTGATGCTCAGGTTTACATAAAATTCGATAAGGCAGAT
>DATEDD010000167.1:0-10554 GCA_035286565.1 Anaerolineales bacterium | reverse complement strand
TGAAGCGTGCGCCCTGGCACGTAAAAGGCTTCCGGGTCACGTCCACATCCATCAAGGATTCCTCGAAGATTTTAATAGGTCTGATTCCTTCAATTGCGTTTTGGCGCTTGGCGTGCTTGAACATATTGAAGATATTCCAGGCTCACTGATGAAAATGCGAGATCTGCTGACCCATGATGGCGTGTTGTACATCGAAGTGCCGAATTGCATTGGGTATCCCTATTCAGAAAATGTCGAGGGGTTTCGCGAACTTAATGGAGGAAGCCGGCAGACGGAATGGCATTTATTCCGCCAGTCCTGGGAACAGCATTTCCGCGATGCTGGATTTGTCATTATTCAATCTTTGACAGGACCGTCAATCACATCCGAGTTTGTTTGGATTTTGAAGAAGGCTTAGCTATGGACTCTGCTATTCAGTTGATTACCCCTGAACATGAACTTGCACTTGGCCTGGATGGCCCCATTAGCGCAGTGGAAGGCGCGCACTTAGCCCATCTCGCCCACCTGGTTCCTGATGGCGGGACGATCGTGGAGATCGGAACCAATGTGGGGAAGAGCGCAAGCTTCATGGGATTTGGCTTGCGCTTCGCAAAGAATTTCAAGGCAAAAGTGCATTGTGTTGATCTATGGTCGCTCGGTGGAAAAACCCAGCAGAAAAATTATAGAAGCCAGGATAAATTCTCTAAATTCCAGGAGAATATAAAACGGCTTGGTTTGCAGGATGTATTGACCGGCCACGTGGCTGAGAGCACGGAATTTTCAAAGACATGGAAAGAGCCGATTGACCTATTGTTTATTGATGCAGGACATACGTATGAGGCAGTCCGCGCAGATTATGAGTCCTGGCAAGGATTTGTTAAGGCTGGAGGATTTATTGCATTCCACGATTATGTGGATAAATGTCCGGGCGTGGTTCAGTTGATTGATCAGGAGGTGATTCCTGATCTCCAATGGCAGGATTGGCAGCAAGTGCAGCGATTGATATCTGCGAAGAGGAAGAATCATTAATGTCTATTCCCACTTCCTATACTGAATCCACTCTTGCCACTTTCATGCACGCGGCGCTCGGCGATGTGGCGGTTGTTCTTGGATATGCCAACCCCGCCACGTATGCCGAGACGATCAACGATACGCTGTTGGCTTATGGCACGGATGATATCAGCACGATCAGCGGACAGGCCGGCATCCTCAAATTGCGCACGCTAGCCAAGGTGTTTGCCTGGCAAAAAGCAGTCGGCGACTTGAGTACCCGCTTTCATTTTAGCGCGGACGGCGGCAATTATGACCGCCAACAGATGTTTGAGAACGCCAAGAAGACCCTGGACAGCCTTGAGATCGCAGCAATGGCCTACGACCCCGCCTATTCAGTGGTAATCACCAAATCCCGCTACAAGAACGATCCGTACACCTATGTGCCTCTCGATGAAAGGACAAAATAATGGACACTGAAGCCCTGTGGGCTCGTATTTCGCAATGCGTGGTGCGGCTTGCAAAAGCCCGACGGATCCCCGTTCCGGTTGAACTGCAGAAAAGCAGCGGGACGATCTGGGAACGGGATCAAAAACGCATGGACGCCCTTGTGGAATTCTGCCAGGCCGGCCATATCAACTTTAATCCAAACCGCCATGCCTTGAAAAACCTGGATTTGATTGCCGATTGGTTTGATGGCTTGGCCTTAAAGGAGATGGAGATTCCAACTGTTACGGCGGAAACACCCCTCCTGCGCAAGACCCGAAGGACTTCGAGGCGTACATGATCCCTTTGACCCTGGGCGAGATCGCTGACATGCAATCTACACAAGAAGCCGCCATGATGGATGAATGTTACTTGCGTCGGTGGACAGCGGGCACAGAAGATGAGTACAACTTGACTTCGAATGCCACGTATCCGGCAGCCGCTCAGCCTACGCCCTGCGGCCTGGTGTTTGGGAATAGCAAGCATACGGAGTTGATGCAGGCGACCCAGGCTCCGATGATCGCGACGATGATCCGCCTGCCGCTGACCACGACGTTGGACCCGAAAGACCGGATCAAGGTGACGAAGCGATTCGGAGTCACTGAGACCACCCCCAAAACCTATCAGATCATCGGTCATCCCAAAGCCGGCCCGAGCGGCCTGCTGGTAATGGTCGAGATCGTCACCGATGGAAGTGATTCGTAATGGCCCGAGGTGTCACCAAATTCCATCTTGATCATGTGTTGGTGCGCATGGCAAAGGCCAGCGAACCAATGGCGGCGATGATCGCCACGCAGATCCAGGCGCGCGCCAAGGTCAACATCCAACGCAACGGTCAGATCGATACCGGATTTATGTTGAATAGCACTTATACGGTTACGAAAAAGGCAAGCACTTTCGGCCAGGCCAATCAAAGCGGCGATTACACCGACAAGCGAGGCCAAAAGGTAGGACGAAAGCTGGTACGCCAGGCTCAACTACCATCCGAAGCACTGGCGGCCACTGCGGTCGGCGCGGAGTATGCAATCTGGCAGGAGGAAAGGAAACCTTTCTTATATCCCGCGTGTGTGGAAGCCGCAAAGGATTCTGGCTTGAAGGCCGACGCACAAAAGGTGTTCGTGGAGAACTTACGTGATTAACAGCGCGAATGAAACCAAGGTTGTGATTGATTTCCTGGAAGCGCAAACGCCGCTTTCCACGTTCAAGTTTTGGGGCGACGTGGATACTCCCCCTTCCACCTATGTGCCTGACGACGGCATCGGCGTTTGTTTGAAAGTACGCGGCGGCGTGGATGATGATTCACGCGCGGTGTTTGACCCGAGCTTTCAATTCAAGATCTATGCCAAGAACGAGGTACTTGCCCGAGGCGCCGCGCGAACCCTGCATGATAACTTCGAAGGCAAGGCAAACAAGGATATTACCGCAGTAAGACGCGAGATCTTACCGGTGACATTGAAAGACCCCGAGAGCCAATGGACCTACGCTCTGGTGTATTACAAAATCATGGTCCGTAATTCAATCAGTTAATTCAAGGAGAGTGACACATGGCTGATCCTGTTGTTGCAAATATTTTGAAATCTGGAGCCATCGGATGGTATGCGCCGAAAGGCGAAGCGCTGCCAGACGAGACCGCCATCGCCGCCGGCGCAGACTGGGGCGGGAGCTGGCTGCGTATTGGCTTCACCAAAGAGCCGCTGAAGCTGATGATCGAGGACGAATTCCACGAGAAGGAAGTGGAAGAGTTCTTGATGGCCGTGGCTCGCCGCCGCATTGGAAGAAAAATGAAGATGGAGACTGTGCTCTCCGAATTGATCGCCGATTACATGCAGTTGGCGGTGGATGGCGTGGTCACGACTACCGCGGCAGGCGCATCTCAAAAAGGCTACGAAGACCTGCAAGCCGGCAATGATAGCGAGATGGACGAATACACCTTTGGATTCGAGGGTATCCGTTACAACGCCAGTGGCGTGGCCTTGCCAATCCGCATGGGATTTCGTATCTGCACGTTCCAGTTGAACGGCGATCTTGAATTCTCGAACCGCAGCGACGATTATACGGGTGTGCCATTGGCGATCAATGCGCTTCAACCCGTGGATGGAACGACACCGTTTTGGTTCCAGCGTGTGACGGCTCCGGCCACATCATAAGCCTGTTCTTATAACTATCCCCTCATCCATAGATGAGGGGATAAACAAAGAGAGAAAACCATGCGCAGTACTACGATCAGACTGGCCGACAAGGATTACCTGATTCAGCAATTACCCATGCGCCTGAACCGCGAATGGCGTAAGAAATTCGAAGTGCCAATCGAACAATTACTGGCGGCAACCAAAGCGGCTGGATCACTGGCATCGAAGGAATATGAGACAACCGCCGACTTACTCAAGGATGTTGGCGCGGTCTTACTCCTACATTCGGATTCAATCGTGCGGGTGTTGATCTCCTCGGTGGACTTGATTAGCGATGCGGTCTTTTCATATTCACCCGAACTTCAAACCGAACGCAAAGCCATTGAAGAAAAGGCGTTTGATGAGGAGATCGTGAAGGCGTTTTTGGAGGTCGCTAAACTCGCGTACCCTTTCTCTGGAGTGTTCGAGGCGATGACGAAGCTTGGCCAAGCGACGCAAGCGACCGAGCAGAACTCTTCATCTCAGAGTACGGATGCTTCGATGACGAGTTCGAAGAATTAGAGCAGGAACTTCTGCTCAATGCATACCGACGACGGAAGAAACATGAAGATCGAGCGCTGGCGGTTGCGATTGGAAATGTGATCGGTGAAATGTTGGGGGGTGGAAAGAGACAAGGCACTCGTGGGCATTACCGCGAGATCCAACCAGATGCAATGTTCGACATGATTGGAATCCGCGATTAAATTCAATAAGGCAACTATTCGGTTTTGAAGACACTCTTATGATAGTTACAGCAAAGCATCCAATTAAAGCAGGTAATTCATGTCTGTCACACTAGGGGACATAATCGCGTACATCAACGTCGACGACTCGAAGGCGCTTGGAGATCTGCGCGGCTTCGAGAGTACGGCATTAGGCCGCATCAGTACCTTTGGAAAAAATCTTACCCTTGCGTTGGGAACAGCACTGGTCGGGGGAACTGTGATTATTGGCAAGTTTTTGTTGGATGCAGTTGGTTCGGCATCTGATTTGAGTGAAACGGTTAGCAAAACGAATATTGTTTTTGGTGAAAATGCAGACCAAGTTTTAGGATGGTCAGAGTCGGCGGCGGAATCTTTTGGTTTATCTCAAAGCGCGGCACTCTCTGCTGCGGGAACATATGGAAATCTATTTCGGGCAATGGAGATCGGGGAGTCGGCATCTGCCGATATGTCAACAAACCTTGTGGAACTTGCTGGCGACCTGGCTTCTTTCAATAATATGGACCCGACGGAAGTACTTGAAAAACTACGCTCGGGTTTATCGGGGGAGACCGAGCCGTTGAAGTCATTGGGGATAAACATCAATGAAGCTTTGCTTAAAGAGAAGGCATTCGAGTTAGGCTTATGGGATGGCGTCGGTACTTTAGACGCCGGCGCGAAAGCGCAAGCAGCTTATGCGCTGATGGTGGAACAAACCAGCCTTGCTCAAGGCGACTTCGCAAGAACATCGGATGGATTGGCGAATCAACAGCGTATTTTGAAAGCAAAATTTCAAGACATCAAGGATACCCTAGGTACAGCCTTACTACCTTTGATCACAGACATGGCTTCTCGGTTCAATGATTTCATTTCCAGACCTGAAACTTTAGCATTTATTGATAGTCTGGCGCAAAAAATAAGCGATGTAGCTACGGGAATAGGCCTATTACTCGATGGAGATATTCAAGGTGCATTGACTGCTATTTTCGGGCCTGAAATGGCTGAAAAGATTATGCCTACCTTGCAAGCCATTGGAGATTGGGTTACAGGTACATTGATTCCTTTTGTCACTACCCATGCAGAGGAATTAAAAGGGGCGTTCACAGGTATTGGGGCGGTGCTAGCCGGCTCGGTCATTGTCTTTATTATCTCAAGTATCGCTGCCGCAATCGCATCTGTGGGCGCGCCTGTCCTATTGCTTATTGCCCTGGCAGCCTTGCTGGGAGCGGCCTGGAATTCAAACTGGGGAGGAATCCAGGACAAGACGAGGGCGGCGATTGAGTTCATCAAGGGGATCATTAACAGCGGTTCGCAGTTCATCAATGATCTGATGAGCGGGAGGCTGGGAATTCTCAGCATGATCGTGTTGACGATCTTTGAGAATATCAAGACGATCTTTGCGGCATTCCAGGCGGCTTTCAGCGGAGATTGGTATCGCTTTGGTGAGCTATTACGTGTGGCATGGGATAGGGCCTGGTTGCTAATGAACACCATTCTTATGACAGCCTGGGAGAATATCAAAACTGGCGTGAAGGATGGCATCGAGAATGTTAAAAATTTCTTCACGGAAACTGATTGGGGAAATGTCGGCACGAATATTCTACAAGGTATCGCCAAGGGGATCACGAATGGATTGAGCATTTTGAGAAATGCGGCAATCAAGGCCGCCAAGGCAGCCCTGGAAGCGGCCAAAGGATTTTTGGGGATCAGAAGCCCTTCGGATAAGTTTGCGGATGAAGTCGGCGAACCGTCCGCGGAAGGCACTGGACTTGGGTTTGTACGAAGAATGAAAAAGATGGGGCTGGGGATGGGAGAGTCAATGCTGGGCGCTGGGGGCGGGACGCCTTCTTTTGCCATGCCGGCAATGGCGCCGATCTATGTGAACGTTACGTTTGATGAGCCGTTCACGCTCTTCGATGAATATGAGGTAGGGGATCGGCTTCGACCTGTGATCAACCGCCTGCTTGACGAGAGGAAGAAGTAATGACCTATCCAGTCGCGCCACTTGGTTATTATGTTCCACTCGGAGCGGGCCGCTTTCTGGGCGGGCCACAGGTCAACCGCGAGCAATTATTGTATGGTTTGGAGATCGATTGGGATAACGATGGACTGTTCAATGGCAGCAATGATGCCTTTTGGATGATACCCGGCGGGTGGGAGTCTGCGCGGGGACGCGAGAATTTCATCAAGAGCAGCGGGGATGGTTTCGAGCGCATCGATGCGGGAACATGCACGATCTTTCTGGATAATACCGATGGGCGCTATACACCACGCAATGTGAACAGCCCGCTGTATCCCCATCTATTGAGTAATGAGCCGCGATTGGTAAGATATTGGGTCAAAAACAAGGAAACAGGCAATTTTTACAACATCATCGCGGGGTTGATGATCAGTTTCAGGCCGCAAAACGATTCGCGAGGCCGAAGCAAGCTGCGGATCGATATCCGCGACGGCATGGATTACCTGCATGGGCAGAATGTTAATGTGGATATCCAAACCGGGATCGGCACAGATACGGCCATTGGCCTGGTACTGGATGATGTGGGCTGGCTTTGGGGTAGGAATCTGGAGAACGGCGTCGATACGATCCCTTATTGGTGGGTCTATAACCGTTCCCCTTATACCACGATCATGAACCTGGCCGAGAGCGAATTGGCTACCTTCTTTATTGCAGCCAATGGGGATGCGACCCTGTACACGCGCTTTTATTCGGATCCCAGTCCCATCTCTTTATCGAGCGCAGAGATCTCGCCCGAAATCGGCGAAAGCCAGCCATCTGAAACATTCAGAGACCGGGTCATCATTCGGGTACATCCATTAATATTGCGAGCGGGCGTAGATGTATGGACATTACAGGACGTGCCAACGTTCATCGCGGCCGGCGAGACAAGAGAGTTCTGGCCTGAATTCAAGTATGAAAATCGCGATGTGCCGGTACAGAACCCCACAGTGGATACTTTTACTGCGAATAGCTTGTCGAATGGAAGCGGGACTGACTACTCCGCAAACTTTACCCTGGTCTTTACGCCATTCGGTGACGGCGGAAAATTAGCTGTTACCAATAACGGGGACGACGCATGGATCATTGCAACCATTATGAGTGGTGACGCCTTGGATTCACCGTACCCGGTGGGAGTGCGAACCGGCAGCGGTCAAAACGCAATCGAGATCGACCTCTCCTGGCAGCAGAAGACTGCCTCAGGACAGGAGAATGCCGACTATTTGCACACGCTTTTATCCGACCCAACCAAATATTATCTGACTGTTTCAATGGAGGACCTACCAGATACGCAATTCGCCGAGTTGTTTCGATGGGTGGATCTCAGCATTCCGAGCAAGGGAATCAGCGATCTATTTCGAATCACGAAAATCCATCATCGAGCCTTGAAACGCCGTGTCGTAAGAACGACCTGGTGGCTGGAGCCGACCCTTGACCTGGCTGTTTCCAATTTGACCCAATTGCCTTTCCAACTGCCGGCAAGGTTGCCTTAGGAGTTTTATATGGATGAAGATAGGATCATCTGCGCCATTGATATTGCTGAAAGGGACAACGCGCCATCTGTAAAAGATTGGATCCGCATCACTGCCACGCAGATGAAGATGAAAGGGTTTACACCGGTACTTTTCAATGGCAAGACTGAAGGCAGGACAGTGTTTGCGTTCATCAGCAATGGCCGTTGGCTGGCGGTTTGTGAGTCCTGTGGAAATTGCGAATATGTGGACCCGATCAATAAGATATTATTCTGCATGAAGTGTAGTAATGAAAAAAGCGGCTCCGCGCGGCCGGTTAAATTCCCAAAGGATTGGAAAGAGATCGAAATTGCGCTGCTTCATGTGGAGATGGTGGTACCGGGCAATAACCCAATTCGCTTACCCGGCCGGGTAAGCGGTGGAATAGCCGAACAGGTCGTGAATGCCTTTAATGCCCGACCCAAAACCCCCGACTTGCGCAGAGATTGGGCACCAAAAGAACTCAGCGAGAATCCTGTTGTGCAGCAGTCCATACGTGTATCGAAGTTTGGAGAATCGGCCAATGAACTCAAGATGCGAATTCGGAATGTAAAGGAAGCGAGCCGTGCCTAATTTCTATAATGTTGTTCCCACAATGGCAACAGCCGATTGGATCACACCGGGCTGGGTGAATACTTATATTGGCGGTAATTTCGCGGCGGGGTGGGTCGGGACAACGGCTGGAGATATGGATTATTACGCATCAAGCGTGGAAAAAGCGCGTTTGGCGAAGCCTGCCAGCATTGGATTGCTTCAGAATAATGCGGGAGGTGTTCCATCCTGGTTGACCGGGGGAAGCGCCTTTCAAGTGTTGAGAAAAAACGCCGCCAATACCGCATTGGAATGGGCGAGCATTTTGGCAAGCATGGTAGCCGGTGATATTCCTTACGCATCTGATGCCAATGTCTTCGGCAGATTACCAAAGCCGGCAAGTTTGGGTTTACTAATGAATGACGCCGCAGGTGTGCCATCATATTTTACGGGCGGCGCTGCACTTCAGGTGTTGAGAAAGAATGCCGCCAATACCGCATTTGAATGGGCGGATAGTCTGCCGACTGGCGGCAGTCCTCTGCAATTCCTTAGAAAAAATGCGGCAGGCACAGGATTTGAATGGGCGCCATTGGTGGCTAAACGACAAGGAGGGAGCCCCACGGTTTGGATAAACCCAGGTACAACAAACTACGACATAACAGACGCATTCATACAGATTGGTTATTGTCAGATCACGGTTGCTTCGACCAGCGGAAGTACGACAATTACCTATCCGACCCCGTTTCTTTCGCAAAGGCCAGCAATATTCCTTACAGCAGAAATGACTATCTTATCACCTAATTGGTCTCTAGGTCATTCAAATGACACCCTGAATGGTTTTCGTTTGGATTTGAAGTTCGTTTCTTCCGCCCCTGGAACGTATACATGCGGATGGATGGCAATCGGAAAATGAAAAAATTTGCATGGTTGATTTTGTTGATTGAATTTGCATGCTTGTGCAGCATTGCATATTTTGGCTTGATCTCGGGTTTGTTCGGCGTCCGATAGGAGAATTATGTCGCTTAGTTCATTTCTTACAGGAGTAGTTGATACATTTACCAGTTTGGTGAATGGGATACATTATCCCCTGGCTGAATATCTAAATAAGTACCAGGATGCAATCATTGACATTGAAAATGTAGTGCTTAAGAATGCACTCAGCAATCACTTCAAGAATGTTCAAGTTTTGAGCGCAGACAAGACACTGACGGACTACGATTTCGTCATTCAGCGTTTGGATTGCAACGGGGCGAACCGTGTGGTGAAAGTGCCTGTGGGGGATGCGGTCGAGAATCATCCATTCTGGATTGTGAATTCGAGCGGCGGCGCATACACGATCACCGTCAAGAGTAATGATGCAGTGGATACGCTGGGAACCATTACCCAGGGCTCGGCCGGCTTATTCCTACCCGATGGTAATGGAGAGTATTTGCCGTCTTCAAGTGGAGGCGCAGGTATCACTGATGGCGACAAGGGAGATATTACCGTTTCAGGCAGCGGCGCAACCTGGATAATCGATAACGCGACCGTCACATTGGCCAAGATGGCAAATATGGCCACTGCGTCACTGCTCGGAAGAAACACTGCGGGATCCGGTGTGCCCGAGGAATTGAGTGCTGCAACCGTTCGAACTTTACTTGGGCTTGTGATCGGAATTAATGTCCAAGCTTATGATGCGCAGTTATTCAGTAATCTGCCGCAGAATTCAAAGAGTGCCAATTATACGTTGGTATTAACAGACAGCGGCAAACACGTATTGCACCCATCGGCAGATACCACTGCCAGAACTTTTACTATTCCATCGAATGCGTCTGTGCCGTTCCCAATAGGGACTGTAATTACCTTCGTGAATCAAAATGCGGCGGGTGTTTTAACCGTTGCAATTACTACAGACACGCAACGCCTTGCAGGGGCTGGAACAACCGGCAATAGAACATTAGCCGCGAATGGCATTGGAACCTGGTTGAAGATAAATGCAACGGAATGGATTTGTTCTGGGCCAGGGTTAACATAATGACTCCGGCAATCTCTCATCATTTAATTTCTTTGAAAGGGTACGTGCCTTCTATTTTTGATGTTGAATATGTCGTTATTGCGGCGGGCGGATCATCATCAAGCGGGATACGTGGCGGGGGCGGGGGCGGTGGTGGATACCGTTCCAATGTGACCGGACAAAATTCAGGACGTGG
>DATEDD010000166.1:0-16667 GCA_035286565.1 Anaerolineales bacterium | reverse complement strand
GTCCGTTTGATATTCCACGTGCGCGATGTTGATCGTGATCCCGCGCGCTTTTTCTTCCGGCGCATTGTCAATGCTATCGTAGGCGCGGAAATCCGCCTGACCGGAAAAGCCGGCCACCTTCGTGATCGCCGCGGTCAATGTGGTCTTGCCATGGTCAATGTGTCCCATGGTGCCCACATTCAGATGCGGTTTACTGCGGTCAAATTTTGCCTTCGCCATTTGAATAACTCCTTAATTAGAAAAGAACGATTATGCTTTTAAGATTTCTTCCGCCACCGACTGCGATACTGGCGCGTAGTGGTCAAATTCCATATTGAAGACGCCGCGTCCCTGTGTAGCAGAACGTAGTTGGGTTGCATACCCAAACATTTCCGCCAATGGAACCATCGCCTTAATTGCCTGTGCATTTCCAAGACGAACTTCCATACCCTGGATCAAACCACGACGGGCATTGATCTGCCCCATGACATCGCCAAGATATTCTTCCGGTACAACAACTTCGACCTTCATCATCGGTTCAAGTAAAATGGGATGTCCCTTATGCACGCCTTCTTTGAAACCCATAATGGCGGCCATCTTGAAAGCCATTTCATTCGAGTCAACTTCATGGAAAGAGCCATCAATCAATGTGACTTTCAAGTCAACAACAGGATAGCCCGCGAGTACGCCGCCTTCAGATGCTTCTTTCACACCTTTTTCAATTGGGTTGATAAATTCTTTTGGAATAGCACCACCCACAATTTTATTTTCAAATACAATACCGCTTCCGCGCTCGCCCGGCTCCATTGAAAAGACCACATGACCATATTGACCACGCCCACCTGATTGTTTGGCATATTTGTAATTAACTTCCTTAACTGCTTTGGTGATCGACTCACGAAATGCGACTCGTGGAGCGCCAACATTTGCCTGAACCCTGAATTCGCGCAGTAAACGGTCAACGATAATATCAAGATGTAACTCACCCATACCCCTAAGAATGGTTTGACCGGAGTCCTCATCTGTATTTACAAGAAGTGTTGGATCTTCTTCGGCCAACTTGCGGAGGGCTTCCCCCATCTTTTCCTGATCTGCAGAACTCTTGGGTTCAATTGCAATGGAGATGACTGGTTCGGGGAAAGAAATATTTTCAAGTACCAGAGGCTTTGTATCACAAAGTGTATCGCCGGTAAAACTTTCTTTAAAACCCAATACCGCGCCGATATCGCCGGAACGTATTTCAGTCACATCTTCGCGGTGATCGGCGTGCATACGGATTAATCGTCCAATCCGCTCTTTTTTTCCTTTTTTGGTGGTATTTTGGACTGTTTGCCCCTGACTCATGACACCTGAGTAAACTCGAACATAAGCAAGGCGACCGACATAAGGATCAGTTACTATCTTGAAAACCAAGGCACCCAGAGGAGCATCGTCCTGGGCAGAAATATCAAAGGTATTCTCTGGATTACCCGGTTCAGATACTGTGATTGTTGGTTTATCGGCTGGGGATGGAAGATAATCTATTACAGAATCGAGCAAAACCTGTACACCCTTGTTCTTTAAGGAAGAACCGCAGAACACTGGTGCGGTCTTATTTGCAAGGACACCTTTGCGAAGTGCAAGCTTGAGTTCTTCGATGCTGATTTCCCGAGCTTCAAGGAATTTTAATGTCAATTCATCATCAAGTTCGGCAATCTTTTCCACCATCCTCGCGCGAGCTTCCTGCGCTTGTTCTTTCATATCTTCAGGAATCTCTACGATACGTGGATCTTTACCCTGATCATCTTCCCAAATAACAGCTTTCATGGTGAGAAGGTCAACCACACCTTTGAAAGTTGCTTCAAAACCAATGGGAATTTGCATTGGAATTGGATTAGCGCCCAAGCGATCAATAATTGTTTCGATAGTCCGCTCGAAGGAAGCGCCGACTCGATCCATTTTATTGACAAAACAAATGCGCGGTACTCCATAACGATCCGCCTGGCGCCACACAGTTTCAGATTGAGGTTCCACGCCCTGCACTGCATCGAACACCACCACCCCCCCGTCCAAAACACGCAAAGACCGTTGAACTTCAGCAGTGAAGTCAATATGACCCGGCGTATCAATGATATTAACTTGATACCCTTTCCATTCCGCTGATACAGCCGCCGAAACGATGGTAATACCACGTTCGCGTTCCTGCACCATCCAGTCGGTGACTGTTGTACCATCGTCAACAGAGCCGATGCGATGTGTCATGCCGGTATAGAACATGATACGCTCAGTGGTTGTGGTTTTCCCAGCATCAATGTGGGCAATGATGCCTATATTTCGGTACTTTTCCAACGGATAGACGCGCGCCATACGAACTACTACCTACTTCCTCAAAGATATATCGAAAAAAATTATATGCGGTAATGGGAGAAGGCCCGGTTGGCTTCTGCCATCTTGTGGGTTTCATCACGCTTGCGGATAGCTGTACCTGTCTCATTAAAGGCATCGATCAACTCGGAAGCAAGTTTATCTGAAAATGACTTGCCGGAGCGCTCGTGAGCGGCGGCAAGAATCCAGCGAAGTGCCAAAGTAGTGCGGCGGGCGGAGGAAACTTCCATAGGAACTTGATATGTTGCCCCACCTACTCGACGCGGGCGGACTTCCATGGCGGGACCCACGTTCTTGAGCGCGCCATCAAAGACATCCAAGGGATTCTTCTCGGTTCTCTGCTTGATCAAATCCATTGCATCATAGATCAGGCGAATGGCTGTGCTTTTCTTACCGCTTTTAAGCACATGTTGAACCATGGTTTGGACATTGATGCTATTAAATCGGATATCGGGAAGGAGTTCCCGCTTCTCAGGTTTTGCTCTACGCATTCTTTATTTCTCCATTATTGATTACTTTGGACGCTTCGCGCCGTACTTTGAGCGGCCCTGCTTACGATTAGCCACGCCGGTCGTATCCAGAGAACCGCGTACGATGTGATAACGCACACCTGGCAGATCCTTCACACGGCCGCCACGCACCAACACAACCGAGTGCTCCTGTAATTGGTGACCTTCACCGGGTATATAAGCTGTGACTTCAATTCCATTGGTCAAACGCACACGCGCAATTTTGCGCAGCGCTGAATTTGGCTTCTTGGGCGTCATCGTACGGACAATGGTACAGACACCGCGTTTCTGAGGTGCACCTTTATCCTGGCGGATCCGGCGTTGCTTGAAACTATTCAAAGTGAATTGCAAAGCTGGCGATTTACTTTTCGCATTCTTATTTTTGCGGCCTTTACGGACCATTTGGTTTACTGTCGGCACTTTCGCCTCCGATTACAAATTCTTTCAAGGATTACATTTCATTATTCGCAAGAAATGAGACCATCAAGAACAAATACTGATGGCCTCATTTGTAGCTGCCAATGTGTGTCGAGTGGGGATAAGGCCACTCTTGCTTTCCGGGCAACGGGCTATTAGTTTATCACGCCGTATCTGCCGAGTCAATAGAAGATGCTACTTCTTCCTGGTTTGATTCTCTCCCAGACTCAACAAGCCGGTATCGTGTTTTGGCGGATGCATCTTCTCTTCATCCTTGCCAAACTTAACTACGTCACCGCCTTCGTTGATCGCCTCCACAGCGAGACCCAAAGACTGCAATTCCTTGACCAATACTCTGAATGAAGCAGGAATGCTCGGTTCTTCAATCGGCTCACCTTTTACGATCGCTTCATAGGTATTTACGCGGCCTTGAACATCATCTGATTTGACTGTTAGCATTTCCTGTAATGTGTGTGCCGCTCCATACGCTTCAAGTGCCCAAACTTCCATTTCACCAAATCGTTGTCCACCAAACTGAGCCTTACCACCAAGCGGTTGCTGCGTAACGAGACTGTATGGGCCGGTTGAGCGCGCGTGCACCTTATCTTCAACAAGGTGGTGCAACTTCAAAATGGTCATCACGCCAACTGTTACAGGTTGATCATAGCGGATGCCTGTTTTGCCATCACGCAAAATCTGCTTTCCAAGAATAGGCAATGGAATTCCATTTTCCTTGGCCAGTTCCTGAGCGGTATCATATACTTTGTCTTCAGCGATACGCCGCGTGACTCCATTGACCTCCATCCACAAGCGCAAGCAAGCATGGACTGTCACTTCATCTATTTTGGGGTCTTGATTTGCAACATCATGATCTTCCAGCAGAATTTCCTCAGGGTTGGAGTATCCCTTTTCGCGCAACCATTCTGTAGCTGTGGCATGATGCGCGTATACTGGATCGTTCAAGCTGTAAACGTCGTATTTGCGTTTATCCAACCAATGTTCAAGATACAGACGTCGAACTTCTTCATCATCTTCAATGGAGTTGACGTCATATTCCTTCTCCTTGATCCACTCCCACGCACGGACAGCGGCTTCTTTCCAAGCTTGATCCATAATCCATGCGCGTGCAAGTTCGGCTTCGATCTGCTCTTCACTGGCACCGTCAAATACCGGCGTAATTGCGCGAAAACCCATGCGTTTTGCGGCCCAACCAAGATGCACTTCAAGTACCTGCCCAATATTCATACGACCAGGTACACCGAGCGGGTTTAAGATGATATCAACCGGAGTGCCATCCTCAAGGAAGGGCATATCTTCAACTGAAACGACTTTTGAAACGACGCCCTTATTTCCATGGCGTCCCGCCATCTTGTCACCCGCAGTAATCTTTCGGCGTTGAGCTACGGAAACACGGACCATCATATCAACACCGGCTGAAAGGTCGGAATTGTCTTCACGTGTAAATACTTTTACATCAACGACCTTGCCACGTTCACCGTGAGGCATTCGCAGTGACGTATCCTTCACATCGCGGGATTTTTCACCAAAAATAGCGCGCAACAAGCGCTCTTCCGGCGTAAGTTCTTTTTCGCCTTTGGGTGTGATCTTTCCAACAAGGATATCGTTTGGACCAACCTCCGCGCCGACCCGAATAATACCGTTCTCATCCAGGTCCTTGATGGCATCATCGCCCACGTTGGGGATATCGCGTGTGATTTCTTCCGGTCCTAGCTTGGTATCCCGCGCTTCCACTTCATGTTTTTCAATATGTACTGATGTAAAACGATCTTCCTGAACCAATCTTTCAGAAAGCAGGATGGCATCTTCAAAGTTACCACCCTCCCATGAGAGGAAGGCAACAACTACGTTCTGCCCAAGCGCAAGCTGACCGCTGTCAGTAGATGAAGAGTCGGCGATAATATCGCCAGCCTTGATCAATTGTCCCTTAACCACGGATGGACGCTGGTCAATACAAGTGCTTTGATTGGACCTTTGGTACTTACGAAGCTGATAAACGCGGTTCCCGCTTCGCTTCTCTTTGACCGTGATGCTTGATCCTGTTACCGAGATAACTTCACCGTCCGCTTCAGCAACCACGACCTGACCTGAGTCAAGCGCAGCATGACCTTCCATCCCTGTAGAAACAAGCGGAATCTCAGGGCGCACCAAAGGAACGGCTTGCGCCATCATGTTCGAACCCATCAGCGCACGATTGGCATCATCATGTTCGAGGAAAGGAATCAATGCGGCACTAATACCTACAACTTGATGTGGCGCTACATCCATATAATCAATGGATTCTGCATTGGAGAACATGAAGCCCGAATGGTAGCGACAGGAAATACGCTCGCGGGAGAATTCCTTGTTTTCTGTTAAAACAGCATTGGCTTGCGCGATAGTGAATTTATCTTCCGCATCAGCTGAAAGATATACGACCTCATCCGAAACAAAAGGAACGACATTTATTTCCGTGCCGAACTTTGTTATCTTCTTATATATTTTGGAGTCAATAATATTGCCAGACTTGAAGAGTAATTCTTCAGATTTCGGGTCATAAACATCCTCACGCAAGGTTCGACCTTCCAAACGTTCATCATCTGCTGGAAGGGATTTGAAAACCTTACGATAAGGTGTTTCAATAAAACCGTATTGATTGACACGAGCAAAGGAAGCCAAACGCCCAATCAGCCCAATATTTGGACCTTCCGGTGTTTCAATCGGACAAATACGTCCATAATGTGAATGGTGAACATCGCGCACATCAAATCCAGCCCGTTCACGTCGGAGACCACCTGGCCCCAGAGCAGAAAGTGTACGTTTGTGACGAAGTTCAGCCAGCGGGTTGGTTTGATCCATGAATTGCGAAAGTTGGGAGGATCCAAAAAACTCTCGCAGAGCGGCAACCACGGGGCGGATATTTACCAGTGTAACTGGTGAAAGTTGCTCTTGATCACGAATGGACATGCGTTCTTTAATAACACGTTCCATGCGTCGCAAGCCGATGCGCAATTTGTTTTGGATTAACTCACCCACCGTCTTGACGCGGCGATTGCCGAGATGGTCAATATCGTCAGGTCGTTCAGTGCCATTGTTAATCTGAATCATGCGGCGGATCAATCGAATCAAATCGTTCTTGGAAACGGTGCGATGAGGAATTTGGATGTTCAAATCCAATTTCTGGTTCAATTTATAACGACCCACACGCTCCAGGTCGTAATGCCTTTGATCAAACAATTGCTCTTCAAGGAACTGGCGGGCATTTTCTAGCGTGGCAGGGTCGCCAGGGCGCATCTTCTTAAAGAACTCGATCAACGCAGCTTCGGCAATTGTGTGATTGCTCAAATCCCAATCGGGCTCCTGCTTGATCGTGGCTGCTATGAACATGCGATCAGGATTGTTGTCCACATCCTTTAGGATGGAAAGAATTTCTTCGTCTGTTCCATATTTGATGGGTGAATCCTTGATGCCGTCATTTACCGCAGCTAGCGCGCGTAAAAATACTGTGATCGGAACGGTGCGCTTGCGGTTGAACTTTAAGATGATGTAATCGGATTTGCGTGTTTCGAACTCCATCCATGCGCCACGATCTGGAATCAATTTCGCCATGGCTAATGGGCGGCCAGTCGCACGATCTGCAGGTGCTTCAAAATAGACGCCGGGGGAACGAATCAATTGAGAAACAACAACGCGTTCCGTGCCATTTACAATAAACGTGCCTTTATCTGTCATCTCGGGGAAATCACCCAGAAAAATATCCTGTTTGATCGGTTCCGGGACATCCGGGCCGGCAAGCAAAACAGAGACATATAACGGGCTGGCATAGGTGAGATCTCGCTCGACACATTCTTCGATACTATGCTTGGGATCTCCAAACCAATACTTAAGCCCCCATTGCTGAGACTCGGGACCCCGGCTCGGGAAAAACAATTTCATCCCTTTGTTATAAGACTCAATTGGTGATATCTCATGGAAGAGATCACCCAAACCCTCCTTCTTGAGCCGCTCGAATGAATCGAGTTGAACTTCGATCAAGTTGGGTAAATTAAGTTTTACTGGAATTCGTGCGTAACTTTTTTGGGGCAAAGAAGAAGCCATTCTTCTCTCCTGACTTTTATATGGCTAATGGATAAAACAATTATACTGTCCTTTTGGACAGCGACCTGAGATTATATCGAAACGGTTACAAAAAGTCAAGAACAAATACAATATTTTATTAAAGTGTTTATTGCTCAGCACTTTTCTTGACAATCTTTATAAGTGCGTGTAAAATCACGGACGCTTAAGAAAAAAACTTTGGCCGAGATAGCTCAGTTGGTAGAGCACGCGACTGAAAATCGCGGTGTCCCCAGTTCGATCCTGGGTCTCGGCACTCTCGGTCAAATATAAAGGCCGGAATCTGCGGGCGTAGTACAGTGGTAGTACGTCTCCTTGCCAAGGAGAAGGTCGTGGGTTCGAATCCCATCGCCCGCTCAAACATGGAGGATTGCAGATTGGAAAACATTTCAGTCAGCAATCCTTATTGTATATATGGCGTCGTGGCCAAGTGGTAAGGCAAGGGTCTGCAAAACCCTCATCACGGGTTCGAATCCCGTCGACGCCTCAAGGAACAAGTCCGTTGATGCGGACTTGTTTTTTTTAAACCAACCACAGCCCATTAGTACTTTGCTAATATGAATTCTATATTTTGAATTGAGCCAAAATCGCTTCAATTTGGCATAAATAGTGCAAAACAATCAATTTAGCAGAGTATTAGTTTCCGAGGCTACAATTTATTTTACCCGCAGAAAACGCCGTTTGCCCACCTGCAAAACACCGGGATGTGGGAAAAAAGCATCTCCTCGTTCCAGCAACTCCCCATCCAAACGGACGCCTTTTTGGTCAATCAATGCGCGAGCCTTGCTTTTGCTCCCGGCGAGTTTTCCCGCCAAAATGACATCCACTACGGTTTGACCGGGATGCAGATCAAACTCTGGCATTTCATCGGGAATTTCCTTTTGTTGAAATGTCTTGATGAAATTCCCCTGAGCCGCATTCGCATCATCATCGCCATAGAAAATGCTGGCAATCTCATTCGCCATTTTCAACTTCGCATCACGCGGATGGAACGCCCCCGAAGTCACATCCTTCTCGATCTTCTCGATTTCCTGCGGACCCCAGCGCGTGACGAGGCGCAGGTAAATGCCCATCGCCGAATCTGGCACAGACATTAACTTGCCGAACATGTCATTCGCGCCGCTGTTGATCGGTACGATATTCCCAATGGATTTGGACATTCTCTGCACGCCATCTGTACCAGGCAAAATACCGGTGATAATGCCAACCAAAGGCCTTTGACCCAGCGCCTCCTGCAATTTACGGCCGGCGACAATGATATTGAACAACTGGTCAGTCCCGCCCACTTGAATATCCGTTTGCATGGCAACTGCATCATACCCTTGCATTAAGGCGTAGAAGGTCTCGTGCAAATAGATCGGTTCGCCTTTTTCCAATCGGTTTGTAAAATTGTCTCGCGCCAAAAATTGCTGCACCGTAAAATTTTGACCAAGGCGAATTAGATCCACCAGCGTAAGTTTGGAAAGCCATTCGCCGTTATAGCGGATCTTTGTCTTCACAGGATCAAGCACACGGAAGGCCTGCTCGGTATACGTTTCCGCGTTTTCGGCAACCTTCTCCTCGGTCAGGATCGGACGCGCCTTATTTTTATCAGAAGGATCGCCAACCAGAGCGGTGTAACTTCCAATCAGGAAGGTCACCTCATGTCCCAAATCCTGAAATTGGCGCAATTTCCGCATGGAGATGGTATGCCCCAAATGCAGATCCGTGGAGGTGGGATCATATCCACAATAAACGCGCAGAGGCCGGCCCTCTTTTTCTGCAAGGATCAGGCGCTGACGAAGTTCGGCAGTCATGGACTTCTTCAATTCTTCATCACCGTATTCGGTGCCTTGCATTAATAATTCAACTTGTTCTTCAATGTTCATACATATCTCCTGGGTAGGGCAAGGGGGCAGCCTGCACTAGCCATTGACAAATAAAAACGCGCCCGCGATAGTTAGGGCGCGTTACAAGCACACTACCGCAAGCAATTAGGGGGAAGTGTAATAATACTGGTTGGCGAAGCGCTTGACAGACATGCCGCCATTATACAACAGGAATTTTACTGCGACAAATTGAATGAAAAACTCCAGGGACCCTTGACTGAGAAAAACTCATCGCTATATACAATTTGCTCGGCCTGTTCCTGCGTCATCTCTGGCGGCTTGCTGATAATTTGCATCGTCAACAAACCGTTCACGTCCACACAATCCAACTCAACCCCTATACCGCGTTCAAGTATGGCTTGTTGAATTTTAGGCATATAAACAGAACAGTATTCACCTTCACGCGGGGTGGTTGCTATAGAATCAATAACGATCGTCGCGTTGGAAAGATCGGCGTCAGGTGGAACAACAAAGGTCAATGTGTCACACCGCAAACCAGGTTGACCTTCCTTCGGCTCCTGCAGGCTTACGAGTGTGGTGCCGTATTCCTGCGAAACCACTCCACCATAATTCAAACTCGCCGACCAAATTGACCAATCGGATGTATCGGGCAATGTGAAACAAACCACAGCATTTACATTTTTTCCTTCGACCGATGCGCGTTCCATGCGGACTTCGATTCCGCTCGCCACTTGATTCGGCGCGGCTAATTCCACTTGCGAGTTCGGATAGGAAGGGTCAATATATGCCGTGGCAGTGGCAAGAAATTGCGGTAAAACGGCAGGTGGCCCTTGCGTAGAGCGCCCACAAGCAGTGATAAAAACCAGCAAGAACAGAGTGAATTTCTTCATGGGATTATTTCTCCTTTGACTTTAACCAAGCAAATCTGCCAACGCTTCATGCGAACCGGGAAACTGGAAGCGATACCCAGACTCGGTCAGCCGTTTGGGTTGTGCAAACCTACCCGCAAGGATCAAGACGCTCATTTCCCCTAATAAGGTCCTCAACAAAAAGGCGGGCGTGGGAAACCAGTATGGACGATGGACTACGATGGCAAGTACACGGTTGAATTCCGCATTGGATGTAGGCGTGGGCGCAATGAGATTATACACGCCGCGTGCAGATTCATGTTCGATCAAATACCGCACTCCCCCTATCCAATCCCGAATGTGAATCCACGACATCGCATGTTTGCCATCCCCAAGTGGACCGCCGACAAATAATTTGATTGGCAATGCCATCAGCGAAAGCAGACCACCGTCTTTGGCAAGCACAACCGCCGAGCGCACAACTGCGCGACGCACACCTAATTCTTCAATGGATTTGGTTGCGGCTTCCCACTTCACCGTAAGTTGGGCGAGGAAATCATCAGCAGGAGGTGTGGATTCATCTGCGAGGTTCCCATCCAAACCGTAATGGTTAATGCCCGATTGCTGAATAAATATGCCCGGGCGTCGAGTCGCTTTTCGGATTGCCTCAGCAAGCGCAAGTCCAGGTAGGATACGGGAATCGTGGAAGGCACGTTTTGTAGCAGCAGTCCACGGCCAAGAGTTGAGCGTCTTCCCTGCGAGGTGGATGATCACATCCATTTCGTTGACGAGATGTCCCCATCCGTTTGTTGTTTTTGCATCCCACAGCACAGCATGGACATCTTTCATTTTGCCTGAGCTGCGTGTCAGGATGAAAACCTGGTGCCCATCTGCGAGAAAGGATTTTGTCAGCGCACGCCCAAGAAAACCTGAGCCGCCCGCAATCATGATGTTCATTTCAAATGCTCCTGTAATGATTCGCTGTTTTGACGCTTTTACAAATTCAATCAAGTGGATGTATAATCACGCAGAATTGCCGAGCAACCATGCACGCACCCGTATTAGTACTCAATGCTAATTTTGAGCCGATCCACGTATGCTCAACACGGCGGGCTATTGGTCTGATGCTTTCTGGCAAGGCAGGAATGATCGCAAACGGACGCGGGCATATCCGTACAATCTCGCAACTGCTTCCGCGCCCTTCTGTCATCCGGCTTGAATCCCAGGTTCATCGGCCGCGGCCGCGCGTCAAGTTAACGCGCCGCGAAATATTCCGCCGTGACAATTATACCTGCCAGTATTGCGGCAAACGCGACACGGCTTTGACCGTCGACCACGTTATTCCGCGTCACATGGGTGGACAGCATATTTGGACGAATCTTGCGGCGGCTTGTTCTTTCTGTAATCATCGCAAAGGGGGGCGTAAAGTGGAGGAGGCGCACATGCGCCTCATGCACATTCCAAAGGAACCGCCTGCCAACGCGGCTTATATCTTTGGCAAGCATCTCACCGAAAACGGCGAGTGGGAACCTTATATTTCTGGTTGGTGATCCGTCTCCCTTGATTCCCTTACTTTCAACCCCTCTACCCTTTCTGGCAGACATTCAATAATGGGAGAGGGGAATTCTTTTGCTGATACCGGGCTATTTCAACATATTCAACAATATGCCCGGCGTGATATATGCTTCGATCAGCGCAGCCACAGCCAGCATCGGCACGACCAGACCAACAAATATCTTGGTCCAATCTGCAAGCAGTTCAAGGATTACCTCGCCCATTGATTTTCCAACCTGCGGCGTGACGATGGCAACGCCAAGATAAAGCACTGCCGCACTGCCAATCATCAACGCAGGGATTTCCAGGATACCATGCGGCAGCACCCCTGCAAGAAAGATCGGCCACGGTGAAACGCCCAATAGTTCCAAAATGGCAAATACACCGCCAAGCAAGCCAATATTCATCATGTAGAATAAAACACCTAAAACACTAAAAGAGACCAGACCCGCTGCTAAAATAGCGACCATCGCGCGGGTATTATTTAAGAATAAGAACGGGGCACTGAAGTGCTCGCGCAGGTTTGCCAAATCTGGCAATTCACGCACCCGTTCTTCCATTCTTTTCAAATCTTCAGGAGATGCCAAAGCAATGGTTTCCGAAACATTTTTTATGACCCAGCCATAGCCAAACCAGGTACTTACCCCCGCGATCAAAACAACAATAAATACAGCGGGGAGGATTCGGCGGAATACCGAGCGAAGCGTATTGCGATACCAATCTCCAATTGAACCTGCGCCGCCAATAAAATTCGACAAAAACGTGCGCCAGATCCAGGGCAGGTTGATCACATCAATTTCACGCCCAAGCAAATATTCACGCTGGAAGTGGGCAATCCCTACCCGGATCAACAACAATGCAATGATCATCACACCCGCAACCGCCAGCCACAGCACCTGCTCATTTCCCCAAAACAACATGACCGCTTCGCCCTGCATCAAAATAGCGACAGGAATTACAACAAACGAAGCCAGCAAATTGGCGGCTTTCACAGAAGTGGACTGCACTGAAATCACAATCGCCGCGCTCACCATTAATGTCGCATGGGCTGTCGTGAGCAGGATCAATTGCACCATCACAGAAAAAGGCGGGATCGTAAGTTCCTGGCGGTTAATCATCAGGAGATAGAGTGCGATGGAAAGATAACTGGCGATCAACGGCGTTACCACACCTACCAGCAGTTTGCCAAAATACAACTGCCAGTCATCCAGCGGGGCGCTCAAGATCGGCTCAATCGTGCCGCGTTCCTTCTCCCCCACGAAAGACTCGAGTGCAACTACAAGCGAAATCGTGATCGGAAAAAAACCAATGATCATGATCGAGAACGGCACCAGCCTGTCCAGGATCAGATTGGCGTTATATTGATTCAGAAAATCCACTGTCTGTTTTGCGAACTCATTCATCAAGACCGGGAAACATAGAACAAGGATCACCATCGGAGTCAAGACGCGCCAGTCACGGAACTGGTCACGCAATTCACGCCCAGCCACCAGCCAGACGGGTTTTAGTTTATTGAACATTTTCGGGTCCTTTTGCTTCCGCCATCACTTTGAGATAGACCTGTTCCAACGTCCGCGTTTCCTCCTGGAAAGCCATCACAGATGCAGATGTGGCCGACAATGCCTTTAGGATCTGTGGATTTGAGGCTTGCGGCGCTTCCACTCGCACCTTGAAACTGGTTGCTGTTTGGGAAAGCAATTCCACACCGGACGGTAATTCCAAACTACCCGCGTCCCATGCCTCAGCGAACTTAATTTCATATTCCGGCGCGCCAAATACCTTATGCTTCAACTCTTCCAACGTGCCCTGCAACAAAATCCGCCCGTGATAGATGATGGCAATCTGATCTGCCAGCCCTTCCACTTCGGTCAGGTTATGTGAGCAAATCACAATCGTGCGGTTGGACGATTTCAAACGCGCGATCTCATCCCTCACCAACCGCGCGGATTCAGGGTCCATGGCAGAGGTGGGTTCATCCAGCAAAAGCACGCCGGGGTCGTGCATCATGGCGCGCGCCAATGCGAGTTTTTGACACATCCCTTTTGAGTACTCGCCAATCCTACGATGTGAGTCTTCTTCCAAGCCAAAATATTCAAGTAAATTATCACTTCGTGATTTCCTGGCAGACGGCGAAAGGCTGTAGACCTGCCCAAAGAAATCGAGATATTCAATGGCATTCATGCGCGTATAAAGGCCATGCTGCTCAGTTAAAACCCCCACCGAAGAGCGGACATCATGTCCATTCTTGACAACATCATATCCAGCCACACGCGCCCATCCTCGCGATGGACGCAGTAATGCCGTCAACATGCGGACCGTGGTGGTCTTTCCCGCGCCATTCTGCCCCAACAATGCCAATATTTGCCCGGACTGCACTGAAAGGTTGACCCCGTCCACGGCGATAAAATCATGGAAGTATTTGCTTAAATCATGGGTTTCTATCATACAGGTTCCTTGTTAGGTAATTAGGGATTAGGTAATGGGGATTAGGTATTAGGGGTTTCGGGATGATATGGTATCTATTGTATTATCCCTCATGATGTATTGCTCTTCACAGAGTCCTTACAACTTCTGGACAGGACGATAGCGCAGGTACAGACCACCCCCGGCACAAACAAATAAAATCGCGAAAAATACCTGATTGATATTAAATCCATTTAACAGTGCGGCATCCAGGCGCAGGAATTCGAGAGAAAAACGGATGACAGAATATACAACCAGATATGCAAGAAAAAGACTGCCAGGTTTGAGCCTGTCTGTAAATTTATGCGCGAGCCATAATAACAAAACCATATTTGCGAGATTCAAAGCCGCTTCATAAAAAAAATAATGGATGATAGAACTCGATTGATTCGTACCCTATCAAACGGTTGGCGGGTTGGATGAAAATCGCCCAGGGTAAATTTGAAGGCAGGCCATATAATTCCTGATTGAAATAATCTCCCAGGCGACCAACAGCTTGGGCAAGGGCAAGACCGGGTGCGAGCAGATCGGTCAAATCCCAAAATTGCAGTTGTTGCTGGCGCGCAAAAATCAACACTGAAAGCGAGCCGCCGATCAAAGCCCCGGGGATTCCAAACCCGCCGACCCAGAACGCCAATGCGTCCAATGGATGGGTGAGAATATGCCAAAAACGCGCCCAAAAGGGCGCGTTTCAGTTATGCACGATGGATTGTGGCTGTGCCCAATTTTTCAGAGGTTGCCAGTTAGGTCTAGTTGTTGTGATTACTGTAGCGCAAACATTTTATTTCTCAAGACCTCATTTGAACAAGTCGGCGTGAGAACCAGTGCGGTAAAGGATCAATTCATTTCCGTTGACTGTGTAGATCAATATCCAATCTGGTTCAATATGACAATCACGAGAGCCGACATATTGTCCCCGCAGTGGATGGTCATTATAGGTTTCAGGCAACGGCCTTTCGTTGAGCAACAAATCAATGACTTGGCGCAGTTTGCTCATATCGTATCCGCGCTTTTGTGTCCGTTTGTAGTCTTTTTTGAAAAGGGATGTATAGCGCGGCGTCAGCATTACGCCTCCAACTGCGCGAACAAATCATTAATGTCCTTGGCGGTGTGCAGGTTGCGCCCTGCCAGCGCGTCCTTAATCGCTTGTTCTGTTTCTTCGTTGGGGATATGGGGCAGGAAAGGCAGTCCCTTCTCCGCGCTGATCTGATTGAAGTACATGGTCACAGCTTGCGAAGTGGTAATGCCGAGTTTATCAAGAACCTTTTGCGCATCCCTCTTGACCTTGGGGTCCAAGCGCACGGTGACGGTGGCGGTTTTCGACATGTTTTTCTCCTTTTGTGTGTACTGCAATTGTATCACACTCTCCCCCATCAGCCTGATGCGAATTGCATCACGGTGTGCACGCACAGGTTGTCAAAGAAAGAGAGAAAGGGAATGTCTTCGCGCACAGTGAACATCGCACTTGCGGGGCTGGACTTGACTCTTGAATGTTTTTGGAGGTAATATAGAACAAATGTTTCGGTGTGTACCGGGCATAAAAAAGGAAAAACGAAAATGATGAATATCCTTCTTAATATCTGAGAGGGCAAGTGTGCGTCGCACCTGGCGGGTAGATTCTTCTCATTAACCTGTAAAACCCACTCGCTTTGGATTTTTCTGTCGAGTAAGGTGCGACGCACTGCAAAAGGCGATGCAATATTTAGAACCGAATGAGCTCTATTTTATTACCCGCCATGCAACACCCCCTTCACAGAGACCTTGCAATATCTGCTAAGCCTTATGCCGCACATACAAGCCAACTCCTGCGCCGATGAACAGGAGCGTAAAAAATAATTGGTTGATATTAATTCCGCCTGCCAGTGCGGCATCCAGGCGCAGGAATTCGAGCGAAAAACGGATGACAGAATATACGGCCAGATATGCAAGGAAAAGACTGCCAGGCTTGAGCCTGTTTATAAATTTACGCGCAAGCCATAATAACAAAAACATATTAGCAAGATTCAAAGCCGCTTCATAAAAAAATAATGGATGATAGAACTCGATTGATTCGTACCCTGTCAAACGGTTGGCGGGTTGGATGAAAATCGCCCAGGGTAAGTTGGAAGGCAGGCCATATAATTCCTGATTGAAATAATCTCCCAGGCGGCCGATGGCTTGGGCAAGGGCAAGACCTGGCGCGAGCAGATCGGTCAAATCCAAAAATTGCAGTTGTTGCTGGCGCGCAAAAATCAACACGGAAAGCGAGCCGCCGATCAAAGCCCCGGGGATTCCAAATCCGCCGACCCAGAACGCCAATGCGTCCAATGGATGGGTGAGATAATACCAACGGGTCAGACCAAGCTGAACGAAGAAAGAGGCGGGGTGAGGATATGCCAGAGGCGCGCTCAAAAGGGCGCGTTTTAGTAATGCAGCATGGATTGTGGCTGTACCCAATTTTTCAAAGGTTGCCAGTTAGGTCTAGTTGTTGTGATTACTGTAGCGCAAACATTTTATTTCTCAAGACCTCATTTGAACAAGTCGGCGTGAGAACCAGTGCGGTCAAGGATCAATTCATTTTCGTTGACCGTGTAGATCAATATCCAATCTGG
>DATEDD010000165.1:0-2777 GCA_035286565.1 Anaerolineales bacterium | reverse complement strand
ATGTGGATATTATGGCGATTCGCTCAAGCCATGCACGTGTGCGCATGCACTGGTGACCAAGTATCAAAAGCGCATCTCGGGTCCCTTGCTCGATAGAATTGATATTCACGTCGAAGTCCCAAGAGTTGATTATGAAAAATTGAGCGGGGATCGTGTGAGTGAATCGTCTGAGTCTATTCGCACACGCGTGCAAGCCGCGCGAGAGAGACAGCTGACGCGATTTTCGAATAATGGATCATCGGATATTGTATGCAATGCAGATATGCGTGTGGGGGAGATCAGGCAGTTTTGCCGGCTGCAGGCTTGTCCTGAGCAACGTCGAAGGGATGAGGGTCAGCGTTTGATGCGGGCGGCGACATCGTGCTGTGCATGACGCAACTCAATTTGTCGGCGCGCGCCTATCATCGCACGCAAAGCGTGAAACTGGCGCGCACGATTGCGGATCTGGCGGGGAGCGAGGAGATCGAGTCCGTGCATCTGGCGGAGGCGTTGCACGCTTCGCAGTCGCCCGAAGATCATGATGGGGTAGCATAATTCTTCAGTTTGACTTTTTTTGGGTTCTGCATGAAATCGCTTCTGTGACGGCAGGAGCTATTTCGTTCTTGACGAAATGATTTTTATATTGGATAATATACATAAATTGTGTATTATCCAATATAAAAATGAAAACCGACTTATTACGCCCTTTTGAAGGTATCCCCTACTTCACGCTGGAAGGCTTTAAACAGTTCACTAAGAGGGATGCATCAGACTCCGTGCGCGTCTTGCTCCATCGCTGGGCAAAAGCCGGTCATATCTTCCAACTTAAAAAAGGTGTATACATGACCCGCCGCTTTTATGAACAGCACCGGGCGGATTATCTGTTCTCTGCGGCGGTCAGTGCAATCCTGATTCCGCAGTCCTATCTTTCCCTCGAATTCATCCTACAGCAGCACAACCTCCTGACCGAAGTCACCTATCCCATCACCTGCATCACAACCAAAAATACACGCAGGATCGTTAATTCCATCGGGACATTCTGGTACAGAAACATCCGAGACGATCTATACCGTGGTTTTACCATTACAGAATATTTTGGCATTCGCTTCGCCCAGGCGTCCGTGGCAAAGGCACTGTTTGATTATCTATATCTGCGACCCCTGCCCGCCTCTTATCGAAGCCCCAAAATAAATCTCACTGAGGAACTGCGCCTTAACCTTGACGAGCTCACTGCAACCGACCGAAAAGAGTTTTCCCGCTTCGTGGAGGTAAGCCAGTCGCGCAAATTGATGGATATCCTGAACAACTTTCGGAGCAATGTATGGCATCCCTGATCCAAACATTACAACACACTCTTGATTCCAAAGACCCGCTTCTAGCCCTTGAAACAAAACGCATCCTGCTCAAAGAAGTATTGCAGGCCTATGTGCTTGACTTTATATACAACCATCCTAAATATCGCCGTTTGAATTTCTACGGCGGGACCTGCCTGCATGTTGTGTATGACTTGAACCGTTTATCCGAAGACCTTGATTTTGATAATAGCACAGGGATCGATCTGTCCAATCTGGCCGACGACTTAACCGGATTGTTCCGCAAGTCCCTGGCGTATGATCCGATTGAGATCAAATCCCAACAGGGGGAGAACCGCATTTTGCGCGTGACCATCAAACTGCCCGTACTGAATGAGTTGGGTCTCTCCCCCCATCGCAACGAAGCCCTTCATCTCAAAGTGGAAGTCAGTCACCACAATCAGATTGCTGTCCTGCAGAATACACCGGTTTTTTATCTTGGTCGTAGTTTTGTGCCATCTCATTTTTCGCTGGAGACTATGATGGCCGGCAAGATGATCGCCTGTCTGGAACGCAACTTCCAACGCGGCCGGGAGGGTGCTTTCATCAAAGGCCGCGACTACTATGATTTGTTGTGGTTCATGCAGAAGGGTATTCAACCTCTGGATGAAAAACTTACGAAGGATGGGGAAAAACCATATACAATGAAGTCTGCCATGTTGGCCCTGAAGGACAAGATTGCAGGAATATCTTCATCTGATTTGGCCGTGGATTTATTGCCAATGTTCGAATCCGGGGTATTTATTGAATCGTGGTTGGAAAATTTTCGCGTCAACTTTGAACGTTACGCAAGCAATTACATTAACAAATAACTCTTTTCCAAAAACCTCTCATCTTTGTTCTCTTGAAACAGAGCTGCCTTTTTTCAAAACAAAGCTTGAACAAGGAGATATATTGGCCAGTTCATCCAGCCCAACGCCGATTCTATTAAATTCATGGTTATGAATGGCAGAGTTTGTAAAATGCACCCTCAAAATCACTCTTCTCTCCCTTAGCGAGCAGGAAAAACCTGTCCAATTGTGTGCACCCCTGCCCGTGTGGATATTATGGTGACTCACTCAAGCCCTGCACCCCGTTCGGGCCGCGAGCCCGACGGGGCGAGACGGCCTGCGCACATGCACTGGTGACGAAATATCAAAGGCGGATCTCGGGTCCGTTGCTCGATAGAATTGATACGGCTTGCCGCGTCGAAGTCCCAAGAGTTGATTATGAAAAATTGGGTGGGGATCGTGTGAGTGAATCGTCTGAGTCTATTCACACACGCGCTTGTTGAATAACGGTTCGTCCGACATTATATGTAATGCGGATATGCGCGTGGGGGAGATCAGGCAGTTTTGCAGGCTGCAGGTTTGTCCTGAGCAACGTCGAAGGGAGGAGGGTCAGCGTTTGATGCGGGCGGCGACATCGTGCTGTGCATGACGCAACTCAATTTGTCGGCGCGCGCCT
>DATEDD010000164.1:0-3635 GCA_035286565.1 Anaerolineales bacterium | reverse complement strand
GTCCCTGTTGTGTTTTAACGGAAATCTTTTCTTGACGCTTGTATGTGGCAGTGGTATCCTTGCGCGCAGTGTTTAGCCAATTCATTTTTGATACCGATAATACCAATCGTACTACTCGCACTTATACAGTGGCGGGGCGTTGGTAGTTATCAGGTGAACATGAACAAGTCCATTCATCCTAGATAGGAAAACCAAACGCCCCGAACTTCGGGGCGTTTTTCTTAATTGCGCAAGAGACTTCGGAAGTCCAAAAAGACTTCCGAAGTCTATAACTAAAGGAGCCAGCATGTCCATTTCAAATGCCACCCCCGTTTTTGCTGTTGACGAAAAGAATCTCATCCCCGTCAGCCACCATCTGCGACAAATGGCGGACATTCCGCCTTCACGCATGTTCCTCATCAACAAGTCATTGAAGGTGTATGTTGAGAAGAATCCTGGTGTGAAAATATTTGATGCCTCGCAAGGAGACGGTGGCGCATCCCTTCCTGGAATTCCAAAAGCGATATTGGAACGTGCACTTCAACTCCAGATCGAGCACGGGAGTGCATACGACATGCCTTTTGGCACAGATGCGTATCGCAAAGCCGTGATCGAACAGTACTGGAAATTAGACTCAACCTCAGGCTGGGGATCCGCAAATGTACTCGGCACCGCAGGCGGACGCGACGCGCTGGTCAAAGCGTATCAAGCGATGATGGCGCTCGGTCATGGACGCCAGGGTGACCTGATCATGGTTTCCCGTGTCCCGTGGATTTCCTACAATTGGGGTCCGTACGGAGTCGGCGCGAATGTCTTGTGGGCGCCAGGCGACCCCACGCAAGGCTGGGCATATTCAGAAGACGCGATTCGTGAAAGTGTAAAGTTCGCTGAATCAATGGGACGCAAGATCGCAGGTCTCGTCATCACCAATCCCGATAACCCAACTGGATTAACAATCGCTGTTGAAAAGCAAGCCTCTCTTGCCAAAGCCGCACTGGAAGCGGGTGTCGCCTTCGTGCTCTTCGATTGGATGTATCACTATGTGACCGACGAATCCCCAATGGACTTGAACTCCTTCCTCAAGTTCTTCACCCCCGAAGAACGCAAGAGGATCATGTTTCTCGACGGCATCACAAAATCGCTTGGCGGTTCCAACATCCGCAACTGCCATTTGATCGCGGACGAAACCGTCATCAAGTTCATCACGGCGCGCGCTTCGCATGGAGTCATCCCTTCATTCTTTTCGCTCGCCGTTGCGATGGCAGCCTACGAAATGGGATTCGCCGAAGCCGCCAAGGCCATCATCGAACCGACCAATGCCAGCCGCGTCGTTTTGAAGAAATTGCTTACCGAAAGTGGAATGCAACACATCATCGGTAAAGGTTATTATGCCTTCATGAACGTGGGCGAGTTCATCAAAGCAAAAGGATGGAATGACAGCGAACCACTCGGTCAATATCTTGCAGAGAATCATGGCGTTGCCATTGTGCCTGGCGCGTTCTTTTCTCCCTTCGGCAATGACTGGATCCGCTTCTCGTATGCTACGCCCGCCGAACGAACCGAAGGCGCGTTCAAGAGATTGATGGAGGGATTGGAGAGTTTGAAGAAGTAGAGAGAAAAAAGAAGGAAGAGAAAAGAATTTGTCTCTTTCCTCTTTCTTGGTTGAATAAAACTTGTGATAAGTTATTCGATAAAGGATAAAACATCCGCTAAAACTTGCGGAATATCCATTGGAGGATTTGCTTTGATTTTTTCTCCAACGTGCAAATGATCTGGATGTGTCTTGATTTCAGGATGATGCGGCGCGTTGTCCCACCTTGCAATCATTTGATTGTCAGATGACTGGAGATGATAACGGTATTTCAGTCTTTTGAGTTCAGGTGTTGTAATCACATATTCCGCGATATGAAGTTCATAGTCCCCAGTGAGTGTGAGTATTCCTCGGATGTAACACTCGCTTTCAGATACTTCGTCAAAGGAAGTGTCAATTTGTATGATGTGCGGCACAGCAAGAATAGCCGTTTGCACAGCGGCGTAATACTCTCGGGAATTCACACCGAGACTCCAGAAAGGATTTCGTAACGCTCACGCCACAAATTCAATCCACGTGTAGCGGCGTACCAATCGAAGTAATCCTGCTCGTCGCCAAGTGAGCCCGCGTCAAATTGCTCCATGAATTTTTCGGAAGCCATGTTGTATGTCTTTTCAAACTTTTTGCATATTGCGGAGTAATGCTCAAAACGCTGGCGCGCATGAGACGCGGCGCTGTTCAGCGCAAATGAAACCGCGTTACGGATACTGCCTTTTTCGTAGTGTGAATTATCTGTTTTCAAAGCAAGGTTCATAATTTACCTCTATAAGATAAATTGTAGCACAATCTCTTTTCTTTCATCTTTCTTTGCTATTAATCCTCATCAAAGGAATCGCCCATGCCCTCACAAAAATTCCCTGAAAAATATCTTTTAGCAGTAGAACAAGCCGCAAAGGAAAAACCGCAAGGCGGACTTAACGGCTTCGAACAGGAATGGAATCTCCTCGATGAAGACCTGCGACCTCTCCTCACTGTGGGCGCGGGACCCAGCCAACATTCTTTCGTGGATTATCTGCGCGCCGAATGCATCCCGCAATGGCAGGCGCAGTTCAGCCAACTCGAAGTCTTCCACTGGATGATTGAATGGGCGACGCGTCCATATTACACGCCGCGCGGCGCCATCTACGAAGCGCGCCTCATGGAGGCTTCGCTCATTAATGCGTTGCATCGCGCCGGTGTGAATTTTGGTGAACACCTGCATTACTGGCATGGCAATCTTTTATTCCTAACCGATATTGGTCATCATTCCCTGCCCGGTAATTGGAGCATCGCCAAACGCCGCTATCTTGAAAAGTGTGTTGACCTCTACGGCGATACGCTTGCGACTGCGGGCATTCACACCAACATGTCGCTGCCCGACCCGCTTTTTGCATGGGACTTCATGCACCTCTCTGCAACTGAGCGCGGCGATATGCACCTCGATGAATTCAAGTCTGAGTTCTACATCACCGCCGCCAGACTCCTGCGCGCGTTCGCGCCGCTTTTCGTGGCGACCACTGCATCCACGCCGTTGCAGGCTCAGGTCCGCAGTGGACGCGCTGTAGTCGCCCTCACCGAGTTTGATTCGATTCGCAACCTCACGTTCCCGAATCCACCCGCCATCGACCTCCCCGACCTCTATCGTTCTTACAACGATTATTTGCAAATCTCCTACGACCTCGTGCGGCGCGGCGTCCGCTTTGGAAATAACAACTGGACTCCCATCCGCGCCCGCAGTTTTGCCGAACCTGTCGAGCGGATCATCTCCACGACGAGCGACCAACTTGCCTCGCTCTACGCCCGCGGTTTGTTCGCCGCTGGTGAAGTGACTCCACCCGAGGAGATGGCTCTGCAAATCGAAAAGCAAAACCTGATGGCACGAATCAATCTGCCAATGGGACGCGTCGAAGTCCGCACCGATGAAGGTGGTCACAGCCTTGATCTGGACATCGCCAACCTGACCCTCAAACACCTCCTGCTCCTGCGTATCTACTCCGACCCGAAATTTGCGCGCGGCTTCCGATATGACCGCGAAGACATCACCCGCTCCTGCGCCAACGAAAACCTCACCGCCAAACACGGCTTG
>DATEDD010000163.1:0-4081 GCA_035286565.1 Anaerolineales bacterium | reverse complement strand
ATATGCCGAAGCAGTTGGGGCTAATCTTCAAATCAGGTTAGCCAATTCATAAAGAGCGAGGCAAGGCAAAAAACGCCTGACAAAGCGTGGACGGGTGGTGGGACGCTTCGCGTGCCGCACGCTTCGCGTCGAGCATTTTTTGGTTGTCGACTAGCATAGCTGTGTCGAGACACACCGCCGCTACCCCCAGAAAGCATGTGGGGCCTTCCCCTTAAAGGGGACGATGTCGCAAAACGTCGCCAATTGATAGGGAGTACTATTATGAATGAAGACACCTTGGTTATTACCCATAAATTTAGTCGTGCCGAACGTGAAATAGAACGCTTATCCTCAAAAATCCATATCCAAAATGGAGCATGGTTCTTTAAACAACATATTTATTCGATTAAAGACCTTATGGAATCGGAACATTACAACAAGATCCATGCGATTTGTGAAAAAATCGGAGATGATATTCTTCACTGGCATCAAAGTGGAAAAATATCAGAAGAAGGCTTGGAAATTTACCGAAAAGAACGAGAGAGATTTCATCTTCAACTTCTCGCATTAAATAAAGAGATTCAGGAACGAGTGCCGACAATTTGGGAAAATCTAATTTCAGTATTTGAAGCTTTCGTAGTTATCGTTATGAGAGTGTTACCCGCATTTTCAAAATTAATAAAAATGGCCGCACCCCATTTGAATCTTGAATCCTCAAAATTATTTAGTTTAACAACTCAAAACATAAATCCTCTTCAAAAGACTAAAGGTGAGGATGAAACCTAATAGATTTCCTTAATGGTCAACTATGGATATGTTCTTTCAATGAGTCTCTTACACCGTAAGAACGCCTGGTACCTGAAAGTCAGATGGTAGAAAAAAAGCAGCCTAAATCATAACCCAACAGGAAAATCTGTATTAACTGCCTGATCGTTAGTCGGGGAGCAAAAATGTATGTCAATAGGAATGGAACTGAGAACCTTTAGGTTCAAGTCCTCGGAGGTCCAGTCATTACGGCGCAGGCCACGGAATGTCAGCGGGCCCTGCATAGCCATGTTTTTCCTGCACATACACCCGCCCATGCGACGGAATGTCACAGCCGGCTTGATCCACAAAAGTGATAAAGGGAAATCCGGAGGCGAGCGGGTCGAAGATGATCTCTCCGTTTTCACAACGCCAGACCTCGATGATGTATGGGAACATGCTGTCGTTTTCATAGTCCCCTTGACTGACGGGGACATGCACCCATGTGACGGTGATCTGATTTCCACTGCGTACAGCGCTCAACACAGCTGACGGCCTATAATATGGCGAAACAGGTAATTTAAATCCATCTGGATACATCGATTTGAGAGTTTGCTGGTCACCTTGTATTTCCACGAATTTTGCGTTGATCCAGCACCTTTGCGGCTCATTTTCAACCAAGACCCAATTATTTCCCTCTGCGCGGCCGATCAGGCGGATGTCTGCTCCCTTTTTGAAGGCAAAAAGATACAGGTATTCGGGGCCAGGTCCATAACGGCAACTAAGCAAGTCCGCTGTGACGGTTGCTTTCAGGCTGTCTGCAAAAGGAATCAGTGTAGGCGTGCTGGTTTCTGTCGGTGCGCGAAGCGTGGGGGTAAATGTCCCAGTGGCTGAAAATATTTGAGTTGCAGCAGCGGGCTCGTCCTGTGCAGTCGCCGAAGGGGGAGTTTGAGTAAAGGGCTCAACGGTCGAGAGTGAAGCGGGGGCGCAGGCTGTCATTAGAAGAATCAAAATGATTAATGCCAATAATTTTTTATTCATCAGCTTCCATCGTTTCCGTTCCATAAATATAATCGATTCGATGTCATTGGCGTAAGTGTCGCGGCGCGTTTCGGGAGGACGAAAGTGTTTATCTCACTCATCCCCAAATGAAATACCGACATTACGCGCAGTTATAACAGCATCATCATCTAACTTCACACATTTGGGAACGGCAGTTGCTTCTGCCAGAGAAATATCGGTGATCCTGCCGCTTTGCAATGCGACCATGCGATCAAACCCGCCGCGCGCCGCAAGACGGACAGCCGCTGCGCCATAACGCGTAGCCAGCGAACGATCAAACGAGGTAGGCGTCCCCCCTCGTTGCAGATGCCCCAAAACGGTCACGCGTGATTCGAAGCCTTGTTTCTCAATATATTCCGCAACCACTTGACCGATCCCGCCCAAACGCGGCACGTAGATTTCGTCGCCCTTGCGAGAAAAGGTTTGTGTACCGCCAAGTGGTTTCGCCCCCTCAGATACTGCGAGGATGCTGAATTTTCGTCCCTTCTCGGCGCGCTCGCGAATTTTTGCCATAATACTTTCAAACTTAAATGGAATTTCGGGGATTAGAATCACATCCGCTCCGCCAGAGATGCCCGCCTGTAAAGCGATAAAACCCGCATCACGCCCCATCAATTCAAGCAGCATTACGCGGTGATGCGACTCGGCTGTGGTATGCAGGCGGTCTAATGCCTCGGTTGCAATGTTGAGCGCGGTATCAAAACCGAAGGTAACTTCCGTGCCGCCGATGTCATTGTCAATTGTCTTGGGTACGCCGATCACGGGTACGCCTTTTTGACAAAGTTTGTGAGCGATATGCAAGGTGCCGTCGCCGCCCAGAACGAGCAGGGCATCCAACTTTAATTTCTTAATTCCCTTTACGATCTCTTCGGAAACATCGATTGTTACTTCCCTGCCATCGCGCATCACTTTGCGCGCGTATGGATTTCCACGATTGGCAGCCCCGAGAATCGTTCCACCACGCGGCAAAATTCCGCGCACCTCCTCCATGCCCAACGGGACAATGCCATCTTCTTCAAGAAAGCCATCGTAGCCATTCTTAATGCCAAAGACCCCACAGTCATATACACTGATGGCGGTCTTCACTGCCGCGCGGATGACTGCATTTAACCCCGGCGCATCTCCGCCGCCTGTGAGAATTCCAACTCTTTTCATTAGATGATTCTCCTTGTCAGGATATTTATATATCATACCGCAAAGTTAACAGCAATTCTCACGCGAAGCGTGTCGTTGTGAATGGATATGTCGTTGCGAGGAGCGCTCTTGGTCTTTGCGACGACACTTGCGCCGTACGCCAGTGCAGATCAAGAACGCCTCGCAGCGACATTATTAACATCTTTCTTGCACTCCCATCTCATTCCCCATATAATGGGTTCGATGAATATAAATCAAACATCACGATTTCAATCCATTCTAAAGTGGTTCATACCTGTTGCGGCTATTTTTGCTTTTGCGGCATGGATGTACATTTCACCAGAAGGCGCGCTCGGCAAACTGGATGCGATCGGTTATGCTGTCTGTCATCGCATTGACGCGCGTTCCTTCCATATTGGAGACCGTCAACTTCCGTTGTGCGCGCGTTGCACAGGCGAATTCTACGCGGCGGGTTTTGCGCTTATCTTTCAAGCCTTCATGAGCGGCAAGCGCAGTAAACTTCCGTCACGGGGTATCATTGCAGTCCTTGTTTTATTCTTCCTTGCCTTTGGCATTGATGGCAGCAATTCCTATCTTTATCTGCTCAAACAAACCTCACAAGGTATATTAGATCAGATCCCCAATCTCTATGTTCCAAATAATATTTTACGTCTTTTCACAGGCAGTGGCATGGGGATTGCGCTCGCGGCAGTCCTGTATCCCATTGTCAATCAGACCCTATGGCGCAAATTGGATGAGCGCCCGGCGCTTGAATGGAAATCGTTTGGCATACTCGTCGGGCTGGTTGCTTTTCTTAATCTGCTTATTCTCATAGACAGTCCCATCGTTCTTTATCCCATTGCATATCTCAGCGCGCTTGGCACGTTATCTTTGCTCGTGATCGTCTTTGCCATTTTATGGATTATCATCATGCGACAGGACAACCTCTTCGATTACCCACGCCAGCTTTGGCTTCCGTTCCTTTCAGGTTTCACTTTGGCCATGCTCATGATCCTCAGCATTGACCTGCTGCGCCTGCAATTGACCGGCACATGGAGCGGGTTTCCTGGATTGTCGGGATAATTTGGCGGAGACCCTAAAGGTTTTATTTGCAAAAGAAAAGGTTGTATGTCAATAAAAGTCTTTATAAAATTTTACAATT
>DATEDD010000162.1:0-3733 GCA_035286565.1 Anaerolineales bacterium | reverse complement strand
GATTCTTCCAACGGCGCAAGCCATGTCGCAAGTTCATATACAGCGTTCCCTTTCTTTTTCAAGCCGCGTTCTCCAAGCGCAATGGCTTCATTCAACCTTCCTGCATCGCGCAATTTCTGGGCAACTGATAACATCTCATCATCGTATTTCAATTTTTTGCTTGCCTTAATGGCTTCATCCACTTGTCCAAGTTGAAGAAGTTCAAGGATGTAACGATAGGGATCTGCTTTCTGTGCAAGTTGCAGGTACTCATTTGACCGCCCATATCGTTTCAGCACGTTCAAACGCGCCTGTTGTAATTGGTCGAAGAGCATCCAGTCTTCCTCGTCGTATTCCTCCCACTGAGACTCTTTATCGGGAAGTTCATCCCAACCATACTCGAGCGCAACAAGAATGACCTCAAGTTCGCTTTCCTCGATTGTCTCATCCAGGTCGTCAATGATTTCCTGAATAGCATCCTGAAATGCCCTGCGCGACTTCTTATCCATCTCCAGACTCAAAATGGCTTCTGCCATTGGCATCCCCAAATCCTGGATGAAGCCCGCTATATCGCCGTTGTAATCCATTTCTCCATCGTAGTCTTCTAGTGTTTCTTCCAGCAAAACCCGCAAAATAATCAGCGCGCCCTCAGCATCGCTGGCCTCGAGAAATTTCGTAGCTGTTTCCAACACTTCTTCCAGGTCGCCAATGTAAGCAGGCTCGTGCCAATCGTCGTAATAATCTTCATCGTATCTGCTTTGCTTCAAAATCCTCCGCACCTGTTTACGATATGTTTGCTCGGACACCTGAGTCTGCGGTTTCTCTTTTGCGGATGATTTGGACTTCCCAACATTGACCATTGGAATCGCTATTTCAATTTCATCATACAGGTCGGGGTTTCGTTCCACAAGACGATTAATCAGAGCCACCAGAGAATCCTTCTCCATGTCAGCCAGTAAATCAACTACACCCTTATGTTCCGAAAATTCATCTCGTTTATGGAGATACATCAATAGTAATGCGACGATGTGTTTGCAATCGCCGCCCCAGTCATACGGGCAAGTGCAGGAGGCTGAACGTACACCACCCGCGTCCAACTCCACACGCAGGCGATAAGATGGGGCGCTGCTCCCTTCACACTGCGCTGTTAACATAATTCCGCCCTCCATAGACTGCCATGATGAATTGTAGATGGCTCCGGACCGGTAATAGTCGCGCCCCTTTTGATAACTCTGGTCGCTTGCTCTGCCTCGAATGATTTCTTCGGTCAATTGAACGTTCATTGTGGATATTCCTCTTGAATGATTTTACACCTGTCCGATTTCTTCGCCAAAACTCTTGACAAAAAGTCCACATGCCTGTAGAATTAGAACATGCGTTCTAAAATCTCGACATCTGGCCGTATTACCATCCTGCTTGGCAAACATCAGGCCACAACGGGTGAGCGCATGTCCCCGCGCAAACTGGCGGAGAAAGCGGGCGTGCCGAAGGATTTTGTCTACCGCCTCGATTCGGGCGCGGCCCGCCACGTAGACCTTGACGCCCTTGCCCGCCTGTGCGCTACCCTCAACTGCAATTTGCAGGACATTCTCGTCTGGGAGCCGGGACATGGCGAATCCCTTTGACATTCTTCCCCTCAACCTCTTCAACCTTTTCATCACGCAGGGCTCTGTTACGCTCCAGCGGCACTACATGGCGATTCTGCTTCGCCTTTACAACCTTGCCGAATTCAACCGCTTCGGATTGGCGCGGGAAGTCGTTATCGCTGAGATTTTGGATTACCTGCGGGATGCCGGCGCGAATGCCGAGAATGAGATAGAGGTCGAGATGGCGAATCAGGCTACGTCTGAGTTTGATTCGGTTTCGACGGCGAGTCCACGATCCGAACAGGATTACGCCTCCTTCCTCATTCGCCGCCTCGAAGAGACAGGCTGGATCGAACGCGAACAACACGCCGATTACACCGAGACCATCACCCTGCCCGATTACGCCTTTACCCTGCTCGAAGCGTTCCGCAAAATCCAGGAACAGAAGCCGCATGACTTCCCAGGTCAACTGTACGCTGCGCACCAACTCATCACCGCCGCCGACACCAACAAGGATTTTTCGCCCGCGCTGGCCGTGACGCAGGCTTATGAAAACGTGCGTCAAATGGTGCGAGGACTGAGCGAACTCAACCAAAACATCCGCCGCTACGTCGAACGTGCCACCCGCGAAAAGAACATCGCCGATATTCTGCGCCTGCAATTCGACGATTATTCCCAAACCCTCGGCGTGTCGTACCACGCCCTGAAGACCTCCGATCACGTTTCGCGCTATCGCCGCGACATTACCAACCGCCTGCAAACCTGGGAACTTGATTCTGATTGGCTAACTCAAGCCGCCGAGGAACTCTCTGTACAAAGCCGCACCGTAGGTCCCGCGCAAGCCGAACAAACATTGGCGGGATACGTTCATTTCATCATTCATCAACTCGAAGGTCTCGACCCGCTCATCGAAGACATCGACAAACGACACGCCCAGTATCTGCGGACTTCCTTACGCCAGATTCGTTATCAACTGGGGAATTCCGACGGCAGTTTCAAAGACCGTTTGGTTTCGCTAGCGCGCAAATTATCCGTGTTCAAGGAAGAAGGGATGGAATATCTTCCCTCCGAAGCGCCCGCCCTTCGCCAGCGTCCCGTGGACTTGCCTGACCTCCATAGTTACTACACTCCACCCCAACGCCGCGCGCCCTTCATACCTGATACTGTCATCGTTCCCATTCTTCATCCCGAAGATTTGGCGTCCCTGCGCGCGCTGACCATGAAAGATGTCACCCAGGCTTTCTCGCCTGACAAAGTCAATCGCAAAGTCATGGGCTTCTTCAATGGTCACAAAAAACTGCATATCGCCGAATTACCCTCTGAAGTTTCCAGCGACCTGCACTGGCTTACGACTATCGTCGCCTACGCCCACCACCCTGAAGTCTCTTATGGGCTTGAACTCGCTGATGGAGAACTCATTGATATGGGAAAGTATCGTATCGTCCCATTTGAATTGGTCAAACTGTAACGTGGAATAACTATGGACATAAACCAACTCTCCTCCCTCCCCGAAAAATCCCAACGCGACCTCCCGCGCGTCATCAACCGGCTCCTCGGACAAGTCTTCCTCTATCAGGACAAAGACGATGACAAGGACGATTACTACTTCATTCATCGCCATCGCGCCGCCTGTGAAACTGCCCTCGAACTCGCGGGCTTCAGCCTTATCCATGATGACTATCATCGCATCTTCCAAGCCATCTCTGAATATAGTTATTGCCGGGCCCGCTACAAACTCGACGAAACACTGATGATCCTCGTCCTTCGCAAACTCTACGAAGAGCACATCGAGCGCCTCAGCCTCGCGCAAGACCTCGTCGTTACCATAGGTGAAGTCCGCGAAGAATACCGCACCATCACAGGCAAGGAACGCGACCTCGGCATGGTGCAGTACGAGACTCTCCTTCGCCGTCTTCGCAGTATCGGATTAATCGAGACTCTCGATGGTCGCACCATCGATGTTCGCGATGGCGATGCCCGCCTGCGTCTGCGCGGCTCCGTCCGCATGATCCTCCCCATCCAAACCGTGGACGAACTCGACGCGTGGCTGAGAAAATATCGAACTGCTAATGAAGAAGATGTTGTTGAAGAAACTGTAGCGTAGGACAGGTACACACGTAGACAGGTAAACAGGTACACACGTAAACAGGTAAACAGGTACACACGTA
>DATEDD010000161.1:0-2663 GCA_035286565.1 Anaerolineales bacterium | reverse complement strand
GTTCTTTAGCATGACGGTAATGGTTGTAAATAAAAGCGCGGCTTTGCCAGTATAGATCATGATGCGCGTCCACAAAATATTTATACCGAGGAAGGGATTGAGGAAACGCAGGAATGAATCAAATGATGTATCGTGGAAGTTAGTATCTGGGATCTGGGTCAAAACGGCGATGTTATTCAAATAATCATAATAAGGCGAGATGCCGTTGATCGCAACTGGAATTGCCGCAATGACAAGGAAGCTAAGAGCAAACCATGCCAGCCAGCGCCAGTTTAGGTCCAACAGAATAGCTAGCACAAGCACTGCGGGGGAGGTCTTCAAATGAATGGCGAGAGCCAGAGTTAGGGCGGAGAGAATAGTGTTTTTGGGATATGCCAAAATGCTGAGGAAGACGAGGTCCATCACCAATAAATTGACTTGCACAAATCCCAAGGTGCGCTGGATGGGGGCGTTGATCAGAATGAATAAGACGACAACGATCACTGCCAAACGATTTGAAAACTGATATCGTTCCAGAACACGGATAAGTAAAAAATAAAACACTCCAAGCGCAAACATATTGACGGTCCACAAGATGGCCAAAACGCCCTGATCTCCAAGCGGGAGGATGAATTGCAACAATGTCGCCCAAAGAGGTAAATATAAATAGGTATCTGGCAAGGTTTGGTTATTCAGTAAAGCAGTCGCCGCTTCGATGTAGTAGGCATAATCTCCATAGCGGAATCGTTCGCGCAGAATGTTCAAGTAAATGAACATAACAAGAAAGAAACCAGCAACCGTGAATATGTTTCCTGGATTTATTTTTTCATTGACGACCAGGTAAAGCAAAGCGCCCAGCAATAACCATGTCAGTGTTGTCGCCGCCAGAGTAACAACCAGGTTGGATAAAGGCCATTGCTGAATAAACAGATTAAGACCAGCTGTACCATTTCTGATCTAGATCATGACAAGGCTGGCAATTACCAGCAGTGTGAGCCCAATCCATAATTTGAATGCGGTTTGCAGGGAATGTTTCATTGTGTGTGTTCCAGTTAATTTACTGGCAGTAAGTTTATCACAGGGAATTTTTCGGCAAGTAAACAAAGTTGACGTGTAAACAGGTACACAGGGCACGTAGATACGTGTTTACTTGTGTACCTGTCTACTGAATATTTCTTATTTCATCAACTGCTCAACCCTTGACTCGCCCACTGCGTAATATTTTGCTTTAGCATGGTGCACAATGATCGCGGCGGTGGATTGTTCGGGGATGAGTTGCCCCGAAGTGGAGAGGCTCATGCCCAGTTCCGTTTCTACGGCGGGCAATAATTGAAATACTTTAAAGTGATCTTCCAAGTCCGGGATGGCGGGGTAGCCCCATGAGTAGCGTTTGCCTTGATTTTCGGCGAGTCCCAATTCGCGGCGGATGTGTTCATGCAGGTAATTGGCAGTCGCTTCGGCAGTTTGTACTGCGAGTCCGTGGGCGAAGTAGGCTT
Organism: Anaerolineales bacterium; assembly: GCA_035286565.1. Taxonomy (GTDB): domain Bacteria; phylum Chloroflexota; class Anaerolineae; order Anaerolineales; family Villigracilaceae; genus Villigracilis. Next base: position 1,188 of record DATEDD010000161.1, on the reverse strand, counting down.
CGGTGTAATCGTGGGCGGCTTGCATTTTTTCAAAGCGTTCAGTGGCTTCGAGTCCAACCGTTACAACTTGAAAAGCGACCACGTCCATTTTGCCTGATTCAGTCGAAGCGAAATAATCTGACAGCGCAAGATGATCATCATAAGGTTGGCGCGGACAAGTTAGGCGCGTCAACCCTTCGGGGGTGGCGCTATTGATCGTATCAGGATTGTAGACGATCAACTCATCGCCATCTGCTTGACACGGGAAGTAACCATAGACGGCTTGCGGTTTGAGCCAGCCATTTTTGAGCGCTTCCTTGGTCATCTTTTGCAGGCGGGCATCGAAATCTTTTTTCATCTTGTCCCATTCTGCGCCATGAGTATTCTTCGCCCCCCATGAAAGGCGATACAACTCATTGATGTTGAGGTGTTTGAGCACCATTTCGAGCGGCATATCTTTTACAACTCGTTGACCCAGTTTTTGCGGCAGTGCAATCGGTGCTGGGACAATCGACGAACGTTGAACGTTTGACGTTGGACGTTCAACGTTTTGCGAGGCGCGACCCATTTCCATGTCCGCGTCTTTTTGCATTTGTTCGAGCAGAGCGGGTTTGCGATTTGGGTCAATCAACTGACCCATCGTTTCGAGTCCTTCGAAGGCATCCTTACAATAGAAGACTCCAGGTTCGTAGGCAGAGCCATCTTCGGCAAAGAGAATACGGCGACCAAATCGGCGATTGATAGCGGCACCACCAACCAGCACGGGGATTTTATGTCCGCGGCGATGGAGTTCATTTACGATCAAAGGCATTTGCTTGGAAGTGGATACCAGCAACGCAGACAATCCAATCGCGGTAGCATTCGCTTCAACGGCTTTGGTGATGATAGTTTCCGCGGGGACTTGCTTGCCGAGATCAATCACGGTATAGCCGTTGTTGGCGAGAATGGTTTTGACGAGGTTCTTGCCGATGTCATGCACATCACCATAGACGGTTGCAATGATGACCGTGCCTTTGGTTACGCCTTTAACTTTCTCAAGATAATTCTCAAGGTGGTTGACAGTCTTCTTCATTACTTCGGCGGACTGCAACACGAAGGGCAGGATCAATTCACCCGCACCGAATTTATCGCCGACCTCTTTCATGGCGGGCAGGAGAACATTGTTGAGGACGTGGACTGCCTTAACGTGGTTTTCTGCCCTTTTTCCCT
>DATEDD010000160.1:0-3863 GCA_035286565.1 Anaerolineales bacterium | reverse complement strand
TGCAGATACATTTACTCTTATTGGAAATCTTTGTGAGATCAAAGGCGAGGTCATTTACGTCATCCTCGCCTATCGCAAGGCGGCTGAAAACCTAATCAGCCTCGGCCGCGAAGCCAGTGAATATTGGAAGGAGGGAAAACTACGTGAGATCCCCGGTGTGGGCAAAGCCATCGCCGAAAAAATTGACGAGTTACTGCGAACAGGCAAACTCGAATTTCTTGAAAAACTAAAAGAGGAAATTCCCGAAAGTCTGGCAGGCTGGCTGCAAGTGCCCGGGCTTGGACCGAAGAAAATTGCGCTCATTTGGAAGACCTTAAAAATCACGACTCTTTCTGAACTGGAAACTGCCGCGAAAAACGGACAGTTGCGTGGATTGCCGGGCATGGGCGCCAAGTCTGAGAATGCCATTCTGGAAGGGATTGCATCTCTCGCTCGCAGGTCCGGCAGACTCCCGCTTGGGCGCGCATATCCGCGGGCGCAGGAGATCATTGCAGTCCTCAAAGGCGTGAAAGGAGTCGTCGCGGCAGAACCAGCTGGCAGTCTAAGAAGGATGCGTTCCACGGTCGGCGATCTCGATATTTTAGTCGCGGCCAAAGATTCACCCGCTGTCATGGAAGCCTTTGTCAATCTTAAAGGGGTCAGCCGTGTTTTAGGAAAAGGCGAAACGAAAGCAAGCATCGAATTTACGGATGGTGTGCGCGTACAAGTCTGGGTGCATCCGCCCGAAAAGTTCGGCACGGCGCTGCAATATGCAACGGGTTCAAAAGATCATAATGTCGCGCTTCGTCAAATAGCATTGGAAAAAGGTTTATCTTTATCCGAACATGCGCTGACCAAGGTGAGTGGTAAAGGTGAAATTCTTTGCGCCACGGAAGAAGAAGTTTATAAAACGTTGGGATTGCCGTGGATAGCGCCTGAACTGCGTGAAGACCGCGGCGAGGTGCAGGCGGCCAAGGCAAATAAACTTCCGAAATTGATCGAGCTGAAGGACATCAGATCCAATTTACAAACTCATTCCACATGGAGCGATGGCAAGTTGAGCATGCTGGATATGGCGCGCGCCGCTGCGAGACGAGGCATAAAAGTCATTGCATTTACCGATCATTCTGTAGGTCTTGGCGTTGCGAACGGAATGAAAATGGAAGACCATAAAAAGCAAGCCGCTGAAATCAAAAAGATTCAAAAACAACTGGGCGATGAAATCCTGGTTCTGCATTCGACCGAAGTGGAGATCAAAGCCGATGGCACGCTGGATTATCCCGATGAATTTCTGGCCACGCTTGATATTGTGGTTGCCTCGCTTCATTCCAGTTTGCGTCAGCCGCGTGAGAAGATCACCCCCCGATTGTTGAAGGCAGTCGGAAACCCGCATGTCGATATTATCGGTCATCCAACCGGTCGTGAATTTCCAGACCGGGAAGGGGCAGATCTGGATATGGAAGCTATTTTGCAAGCCGCCTCAGTGTCCGGCGTGGCGATGGAGATCAACGCCCACCCTTCCCGCCTCGATCTCGACGATATGTTTGCACGCCGTGCGCGGGAATTGGGCGTGCTCCTCAGCATTAACACGGACGCACATTCCGAAGGCGATCTGGATATGCTGCATTATGGTGTGGCCATTGCGCGCCGCGCGTGGCTGGAGCCGAAGGATGTGATCAATACCTGGACTACAAAGAAATTGTTGGATTGGCTGGCGAAGCGCGGATAAGCATGGATAATGCTCAACAAGAAATAAAAACGCAAATCATTATTGAACTGAATGCCAGTCAGACGAAATTTCACGAGTTGCTTAATTCTCTCTCTGAAGAGGATTTTCAAAGCCAAAGCCTCAATCCGGGCTGGACGAATGGTGAAATCCTGGCACATATGACGTTTGGTTTTATGATCGTCAACGTACTTTTTCCTATGGCGTGGCTGTGGGGGAAATTGCCAAAGAGTTCATCCAAGCTTTTTGCATGGCTGCTCAACGCGCTGACCACTCCATTCAACTGGTTCAATGCGCTTGGCGCACGGATGCAAGGCAAAATATTTACACGCAAACGGGTTGGGGATATTTTTGACCTGGCTTATTTTTCCCTTTTGAAAAAAGTTGATTCACTCAAAGAACACGAGTGGAAAAATGGCATGTACTATCCTGTAAAATGGGATTTCAACTTCAGCGAATTCATGACGCTCGAAAAACTCTTTCATTATCCTGTCCTCCATTTTAAATTTTACCTGACGCAAATCGCTTACGGAAAGGATGCAAAATGACTGCGTTAAAATCCCTCTTCTTCCTGATCTTTGTTCCTGGACTGCTTGTGGGCTATATTCCATTTGCTTTTCTGCTTACGGGTCCGCTAGTGGACACAGGACTCTTATCGCTTCCTACCTTACCCATCTGGCTTGTCGGCGGAGTGATGATTCTGTGGTGCTTTTGGGATTTCCTCATCAAAGGCAAAGGCACGCCTGCGCCCTTTGACCCGCCCCGGGAACTGGTTGTGACGGGATTGTACAATTACGTCCGCAACCCGATGTATGTGGGTGTGGAAATGATGCTCGTGGGTCATTACCTCTGGTTCGGATACTGGTTGCTGTTGGGTTATGCCGCATTCTTGTTTCTCGCATTTCATGCTTCCATTCTCTTTTATGAAGAGCCGACGTTGAAAAAGAAATTTGGCAGATCTTACGAAAATTATTTGAAAACTGTCCCGCGTTGGATTCCACTTTTGAAAAGAGCAGGAGAGCGATGAAAATAGTCATCCGCCGTATTACAAAGGGGGACAGCCATGAATGGTTCAAGATGCGCAAGGGGATTTGGCCTGACGCGCCGGATGAATATCTGAATTTTGATATGGTTGACATCCTTGCTAGCGATCAGGATGCGGTCTTCTTTGCCTTGGTAGATGGCAAGCCGGTTGGAATGCTTGAGGCGCGTTTAAGAGAATATGGGGAAGGGTGTGAAACCGGTCCGGTTGGTTATATCGAAGGGTGGTTTGTGTACCCAGAAATTCGTGGAAAAGGAGTGGCGGGCGCATTAAGTCAGGCGGCGGAGGATTGGGCGCGTGGGAAAGGTTGTACTGAGATGGCTTCGGATACCTGGCTGGATAACGAAGCGGGTATCCGCGCGCATTTAAAACTAGGGTATATTGAGGCGGAGCGGCTGGTGCATTTTGTGAAGCAGTTATAGAGGCTGGAATATCCCGGGGGATTAAATCTTTCCTGCGGAAGACCGTGGTTGAATTCATTGAAGTATTAAATGTCTTTTTTCCTCACTCTTGAATAGTAAAAAATGAGTTTATCTTCTCCATCAGCATGGGATTCAATTTTTCCATGCGGCTTGTTTCGCTGGAAAAGGCAAGTAGAAAACTAACCAATATAGTGAAAACGATTAGCAAATTTGCCAGAACCAAAAAATATTTTGTTCGTTTTGATGTTGAATTGAATCTTATCTGGATGATCTCCCAGTATCCAATGATGGCCAGAAGCGTAATTTGAGAAATAACATCAATGAGAAAGCGCATTTGCCCGAAAAAATAGAACAGGATGTTTAGGAAGTTAATAATGAAAGATCCACCCAGTAGGTAAATGATAAAACGATATGGACGAGCATTAGCCGACAAAATTTTATTGTTAGAAAACAAAGGCAGTAAAGCCAAAACGAGGAATGGCGCGTAGAATAAAATCCCGGTCACTCTTCCGCCGGCGTAAATTTTAGGCGTGACAAGTTTAAGCGATTCAAACAGGCTGTTGATCGTGATCGGTTGAATAAAAGGGAAGTTTGAAATAAAAGTAAATGGTTGGAAGATATAGGCATAAAAATTTAGGAGGAAATAATCAGGCTGAAAAGTCAAATTCATTTGTTGGTTTAAATTAAAAATAGT
>DATEDD010000159.1:0-4402 GCA_035286565.1 Anaerolineales bacterium | reverse complement strand
GAGAAATATGAACTAAAAGATAAGATCCCCGCTTCGATCATTCCAGCATTAAAAGAAACATTGAAACCCGATCACCTCATATTTCCAAAGGTTATGAATATCGTGATAGCCGGCAATTCAACTGCTTTGCAAGCCGCGCAGGTTCAAGCGGAGTTACAGGGACTTAAAGCAATAATAACTAACACACTTCTGGAGGGGGAGGCGCGCCTCATCGGATACGAGATCGCTATGCAATTTAAAGAATCCTTGCAGACAATTCCACGCCCCTTTTGTTTGCTTGCGGGGGGCGAATCAACAGTTACTTTACGCGGTGTTGGGCGCGGGGGCAGGAATCAGGAGTTGGCGCTTGCCGCAGTGGATGTGCTGGCTGGCCTGGAGAATGTCTTGCTCGTCTCTATTGCGACAGACGGCGAGGATGGCCCCACAGATGCGGCGGGCGCTTTTGTGACAGGGGAAACCGCTCAAGAGGCGAAGTCGCTTGGGATGTTTGCGCCAGATTATTTATTAAGAAATGATGCGTATTCTTTTTTCGATCAAATTGATCAGCTTCTGAAGACAGGCCCGAGCGGAACGAACGTCAACGATCTGGTGTTCTGTTTTGCATTTTAATGAACGGTCACGAAGGCAACCATCCCGAACAGGAATATGATCGCGCCTGAGATGCGATTGATCCAAACCATGTGATTTTGATCCAATCGGCTGCGCATCAAGCCAACCCCGAGGCTGAGCGCCAGCCACCAACATGCCGAACCAATAAAAACGCCTGCCACCATCACGAGCGGTTGGTTAATTTTTTCACCGAGCAGGGTGCCTGCAAAGATCGCCGCAAAGGAAAGAATAGTGATGGGATTGGTGATCGTGAGAAAAAAAGTGGAAAGATACATGCTGAAATATCCGCCCTGCGCAGGGCCTGAGACATGCACAGCGGGTTTTTCGATGAACGTTTTTATGCCGAGATACAAGAGAAACATCCCGCCGATTACTTGAAGCCAGAAAGCGTTTTCAACCAAAAGATTTGTGATGACGGTTAATCCAAATGCGGCAATTGCGCCGTACAGCATGTCTGCGCTTGCGGCGCCCAGGCCGGATAAAAAACCAGCCAGTTTTCCATGTGAAAGTGTGCGGCGGATGCACAGCACGCCGATCGGTCCAACTGGCGCGGCAATAGAAATGCCGATGATAAATGAGCGCAGAAAAAGAGAAAGATTATCGATCATGTTACCGGCAGGGAAAATAGTATGCATCCAATTCCCAGTTCTTTTGGATGGCATTGAAATTTAGTTCATTCGCCAAAGGACAAAATTCCTGCGGGGCGAGTTCGTACTCGATCACGAAGACGGGTTTCCCCGCCTGTATGAAAAGCGACAACGCGTCACACTCTTTGTAGGAAAAACATTCCTCGTTGAGCGCCCACTCAAAATAAGAAAACAGATCAGGGATTTGCGAGAGGTCATTTTTTAGACCAATTGCCAGGCCTCGTTCATGGGCGGCGTTCGACAAATAGATGTTGAATGTCAGCTGGTCTTCGTAATTGAGCGGAAAGCCTGTGACATTCTCGTACCCATTCACGTTATCAGGGTCAACGCCATCACAGCCTTTTATTACAGCCATATTTAATCTGAACTGAATAATCGGTTCAAGCAAATCGATTTGACGGATATCCAGCCAAATTTCGCCGGGCCAGCCTTCCATATCATTGCCGAGAATCTCCTTCGGAAATAATGCGGCATCCGCTCTCCAATCTTCAAACGAGCCTGCGCTGAAATAGCACATGACAAAAATTCCCCTTTTATGTAATTGGCGGATCATAACGCTGTCTGTATCGAAGAGATCGAGGTTGTAAACATCCACACGTTGATCGATATCAATATCGCCGCTGTATTGAATATACAGGGTCGAGTTGAGTGGCAAGGATTGGATTCCCTGCCCGTCCGTCTGTATTTCGGGTGTTAATTGGGTTCCCGGAACAACGACAAAATCCTGATAGGGTTCCGTGGGTGTGCAGGCAATACAAAATGCTAGCATTGAAATGATCAGCGCCTTGTGCATGGCTGGATTTTATCAAAGATGTGACGATAGTAAAATAATAAAAAAGGACACAAGTAACTTGTGTCCTTTTTTATTATGAATTCATGATGCGTTTGCTTTGCGCCCAAACCAGGTTCGCCATTCGCGATTTTCCCACACCACCAGGATGGGGGCTGCAACAAAAATGGACGAGTATGTTCCGCTCAACAAACCGACGAGCAGGATCACGGCAAATTCCTGCAGGGTGACGCCGCCGAAAAATACCAGCGCGAGCAGGAGGAATTCCACGGTCATCAACTGCGTGTTGATCGAGCGTTGCAGTGTTTGCACGATGGAATGGTTGACGAGTTTTTCGAATTCCAGTCTGCGGAGCAGGTTTGAATTTTCGCGGATGCGGTCAAAAACCACGATGGTATCCTGCATGGAGAAGCCGATCACAGTCAGCAGAGCCGTCAGGAAGAGCGAGTCGATCTGCCATCCAAAAAAGTAAGCGCCTATGCCGGTAATGCTGAAGATGATGGCAATATCGTGGAGCATGGCGAGGATCGCGCAGACTCCATAACGGAAGGCGTTTTCCACACTGCGGAATGACCAGACGATGAACAGCACAACCAGAATTGAGGCGACTGCAATCGCAAGGGCCGCGCGCTGTGTGACCTGTTTCCCGATGCTTGGACCGACACTGTCAAACCGGATGACGGAAATCGTTGATCCCGAGTTATCCTGCATGGCGGTCAATACCGTATCCCGGACTTCGTTGGTTAGGAAGGACGAGCGAAGTATGAGCGAGCCAGTTTCGGTGCTGGTGACCTGTGCGTCATCAATCCCTGCATTTTCATAAATGGATATGATGTCTGCGGTATCAGGGGTTTTCCCATTTTCAAACCGGACTTCGAGCATACTTCCACCGGTGAAATCAATGGAAAGGGGCACTCCATTGATCGCAAGCAGAATCAGCCCAGATAGAATGAATAGAAGGGAGAGTACGAAAAAGTAATAGCGTTTACCGAGAATGTCCATAAAAATATCCTTGAGGCGCTTGTTTAGATTCCAAACCAGCGTTCGAAATTTTGCGGCTTGAAGGTTTTCAGGGTGATTGCAAGCAGGGTACGAGTGACGTAGATCGCCGTGAACAACGAGATGATCACACCGAGGGCAAGGGTCAATGAAAAACCTTTAACGATCGTGGCGCCAAACGAGGAGCCGAACCAGAACAGGATTAGCGATGTAATAATGGCGGCAAGGTTGGAGTCGCGGATGGATGACCATGCGCGCGTCCAGCCCAGATCCATGGCCTGTATGAGGCTCCTTCCGCCGCGAAGTTCTTCCTTCATGCGCTCGAAGATCAGGATGTTTGAATCCAACGCTGTACCGGTACTGAGCATGAAGCCGGCAATACCTGGCAGTGTCAGGGTGAAGTGGAACCATTTGAATATGGCAAAAACAACCGCCGCATAGATCAAAATGGAAAGCACCGCCACAATTCCGGGCAACCGGTAATAAATGATCATAAACAGCACAACGATAATCATTCCGATCAAGCCAGCCACGAGACTCTTGTTGAGCGAGTCTGCGCCGAGGGTCGGACCGATGATGCGGGTTTCTACGATCTTTAAAGCGATCGGCAATGAGCCATAGCGCAGCTGGATTGCGAACGCATTTGCAGATTCATACGTGAATGAGCCGCTGATGGAACCTTGTCCGCCCGTGATCGGCTCATTGATGACCGGCGCAGAAATGACCCGCTTGTCTAAAAGTATGCTCAGGAATTTTCCAGAGTTGGCAGAAGTATGCTCTGCAAAAATTTTTGAGCCGTTAGGTTCAAGCGCAAAATTGATTTCATATCCCGAGCCCAAAGTATTCTGCGAAACGCTGACAGATTCGAGTTCTGCGCCTGTCATGAGGGTGTGAAAGACGGTTGCGCCATCTGCTGGGGATTCCACAGCCTTACCAGTTGGGCTGTAATCGGTGACCAGGAGGCTGCCCTCTTGCGGGTTGAAATCCCCTGTATCCACAAATTCCAGCAAGCCAGTCTGTTGGATCGTTGCCAGCACAGACTCGGTATCTTCCAACCCGGGGAACTCGCCCACAATACGGCGGTCACCGGCAACCGTGATGACGTTTTCGTTCACGCCGAGCGCATCAGTACGCTGCTGCACGATGTCGCGGGCAATTTCCATGGACGCCGCTGTGGGCGTCTCATCAGCGGGCAGGTCGGCTTCGAGCAAAACTTGCATGCCGCCACGCAGGTCCAAACCGAGGCGGGGGGTAAGGTCTCGGGTGAAAAGGATTTCATCTGTCAGCGGGTTGAGGATCGTGACATTGGTGCTGAAATCAATCCACAGCGCGAGTGCCAGAATAACCACAATGAGGA
>DATEDD010000158.1:0-7556 GCA_035286565.1 Anaerolineales bacterium | reverse complement strand
CCATGATTCTTTGGAATTATGCCTTTGCTGAATTGCCCGCCTCTGCCGCTTCACTGACGTTCTTTGCTCAGCCTGTTGTTGGCACACTGCTCGGATGGTTCTTTCTCGCTGAGAAAATCACTCCGTTATTCCTGGCTGGCGGCCTGTTAATTGGATTTGGGATTTTGATCGCGGCGAGGGAGTAACAAAAGTGACAGTCACCCGCTTCGCGAAGGTGACTGTCATTTCTTGATTCGGATCAACTATCCGTTAAGAAAGAAGCGGATGCAATTGAGAAGAAAATTGCACCCGCTTGGTAAATGTTGTTGAGGTGGAAAATCCAACAGGTTGGAAATCCAAAAAGATTATTTTTTCTTGGTATGCCCTTCGGCAAGTTTGCGGGCCAGGTTCACAGTGACCTCACTTCCAACCATGTGCAGCAAAGCCATGTTGGGCGGGCGCTGTGCGCCAACGGGATATCCACAGATCAACACAACCTGTTGGCCAGGTTGAATGCCGGATATTAATAGCGCGGCGTCCACGTCCGAAAGCATATCGTCCATGCTGTTGGCATATTTTGCAAGATGAGGCTGGACGCCCCATAAAAACGCAAGTTGATTGAATGTCTCTGCCACAGGTGTGAAGGCCAGAATCTGTTTTGATGGCCTGGCCTTGGACACGAGCCACGCCGAGCGGCCTTGCATCGTAAAGACCGCCACCGCGCGGACTTCAGGATCTTTTGCCAGCGCATTCGCTGCACGCGCCATGGAAGCCGCATCACTCTCGCCCAAACCTGCTCTGCTATCCTGGCGACTGCCCCACTCTAGAAAATGCGATTCGGCCTCCAGCACGATGCGTGACATCATGGCAACCGCCTCGCTTGGATAATCACCCGCGGCAGTTTCAGCAGAAAGCATGACCGCGTCTGTGCCGTCGAAGATGGCGTTGGCTACATCCGATGCTTCAGCGCGAGTGGGAAGCGGATTCTGAATCATAGACTCGAGCATCTGCGTGGCAGTGATGACCAGTTTTGCGCGCGCATTGGCGGCATGAATGATCATCTTTTGCAACGAAGGCACACGCTCAGGCGGAAGTTCCACACCGAGATCGCCGCGGGCAACCATCACGCCATCCACCACATCCAGGATGGCTTCCAATTCATTCATGGCTTCAGGCTTTTCTAATTTGGCGATCAAAAGAGGCACACGCTTGTCTTTGGAATATTCCTGCATGGCGGCCCGCACGGACTTGACATCCTCCGCACTGCGCACGAAGGATATGGCAACTGCATCCACACCCTGTGAAATGCCAAAAGCAAGGTCAGCTTTATCTTTTTCAGTGAAGCCGGCAATGCGGAGTTTTACGCCCGGCAGATTAATACCCTTGTGTGAAGAAAGCGCGCCGCCTACCAAAACTTTTGCATGGACAACGCGCCCCTCAACCGAGACCACTTCAAGCGCAAGGCGGCCATCATCCAGCAGGAGTCTGTCACCTGCTTGAACCGAATCAAAGAGTTCACGAAAATCCACGGGCAGGAGTTGATTATCGGTCTTCGGCGGTTCGTCCTGCGTGGCATATAAACTGACTTGCTCCCCGCTGGAAATTTGGAGCGGGGCGGCTAATTTCCCAACGCGGATCTTCGGTCCCTGCAAATCCTGCAAAATTCCGATGGGTATGCCCATTTTTTTGGAAACAGCACGAATTAAGCCTACGCGCGAGGCGTGTTGTTCATGGGTACCGTGTGAAAAATTCAGGCGGGCAACGTTCATTCCCGCTTTGATCAGGGACTCGAGCGCCTGTTCAGAATCAGACGCGGGTCCAATAGTTGCAACGATCTTCGCTCTACGCATTATTTTATATATCCTTCAAATTTACAAATTATTTTTAAGCCCCCCGCTTAGTCAGCGGCTTCATTTCAAATCACCTTGATAATAGACAGAAAATGGAACGATGTCAAGGCGGAGAGTCTTATCATCGAGTTAACCAGGACTTACACAGTATGAAGTCATTTTACGGCGAAACCCCTCACTGTCTCGACGAACCAACACACCGCCTTACGACAAATATATTCCATAAACGGTTTAGTTATACGTAGTGCAGCACCTTCGCCTGTCTTAGCAATTCTTCCTGGAATTGCGGATGCGTGATCTTGATGAGAGCCTGTGCGCGCTGGCGGATGGTCTTTCCATATAAATCGGCAACACCGTATTCGGTCACGACAAAGCGGACGTGATTGCGGCTGGTCACTACACCAGCGCCAAGTTTAAGCATCGCGGCTATTTTGCTGATTTGAGTCCCATCCTTCATGACCGCCGTGCTTGGCAGGGCAATGATCGGCACGCCGTCTTTGGAGCGGGATGCGCCGTAAATAAAATCCAATTGCCCACCGACGCCGCTGTAAAGTTTTGGCCCAATACTGTCAGCGCAGACCTGTCCGGTCAGGTCAATTTCAATTGCAGAGTTGACGGCCACCATGCGGTCATTTTGCGCGATGACGAATGGATCATTCACATATTCCGTGCGATGCAGTTCGATCATGGGGTTATCGTCCACCCATTCATACAAGCGCTTCGTGCCAAGGATAAAACCGGACACGATCTTGCCCGGGTGAAGAGATTTGCGGGCATTCGTCAACACGCCGGCATTGACAAGGTCGATCACACCATCCGAGAATAATTCTGTGTGAATGCCCAAATCTTTTTTATCGAAAAGATATTTCAAGACTGCGTCGGGAATTCCACCGATACCTAGCTGCATGGTCGCGCCATCGGGAATTAATCCAGCGACATGTCCTGCGACCTTTTGGACAATTTCCGCATCGCCTTCATCAGCCATAGGGAGTTCCGGGATATCATAGTTGACAGGTACGATATGGGTCAGGCGGCTGACATGAATGAAGGAATCGCCCAAAGTTCGTGGCATCTTTTCGTTCACTTCAGCGATGACCAGCTTGGCCGATTCCGCCGCAGTCTTGGTCAAACCGACTTCAACGCCAAGACTGCAAAAGCCGTGTTCATCAGGTGTTGAAACGTGAATAATCGCAACATCCAAAGGCAATATACCGCGCTTAAACAACAAAGGAAATTCAGAAAGTAATACGGGCGTAAAATCTGCAAGACCTTCCTGAACCGCCTTGCGGATATTTGCGCTAATAAACATTGAGTTCACGCGCAAATGTCCTTCCATCTTCGGTCCGACATAATCAGCAGAGCCAACTGTTAATGCCTGGCAAATTTCAACATCCTTTAGATTCGGAGCATATTCAACGAGAGCCGCAAGAAGTTTCTGGGGGACGGATACGTTGCCAGTAAGAAAGACCCGCTGACCTGACTTGATCGCCTTGACAGCCTCTTCCGCGCTCGTCACACGCGATTGATAAATACTTGTCGCAGTCATCTCATTCCTCCTGCGTATGCAGGCGCACAAGATTATGAAGCTTACCGTCGTGCGTATTAACAGCAGCTTCAATGGACAGGTTGCTCAGGATGGCTTCAGGTCCAAGCGCGGCGATTTGTGTAATATATGGCATGGCTGAATTCACAAAGGCATGTGTAGCAGTGCGCGCAACTGCGCCCGGTATATTCGGCACACAATAATGCAGAACACCTTCTTCAGTAAAAATTGGATGTTCATGTGTGGTCGGGCGCGACGTTTCAACACAACCGCCCTCGTCAATACTGATATCCATAATGACAGAGCGCGGCTTCATCGAACGCACCATCTCGCGCGTCACCAAAATCGGCGCGCGTTGGCCAGGGGATAACACTGCGCCAATCAGGACATCCGCGTAAATAACGGAACGCTCAATATTACGCTTCGTTGACATCTTCGTCACGATATTCGGGAAGCGATCCCAGAGGCGTTGGAGCGCGGAGAGATTATGGTCAATGACCGTTACATGTGCGCCCATGCCGATGCACATTTGTGTGGCGTATGTGCCAACCACACCCGCGCCAAGAATTACAATCTCAGCAGGCGGGACGCCCGGCATGCCGCCCATCAGGATGCCTTTACCGCCCCAGTTATTTTGAAGCAAGCGTGCCGCGATCTGTGCCGCCATCGCGCCGCCGATCTGGCTGAATGGACGCAAGACCGGAAGCGAGCCATCGGGCGCCTCGATCTGTTCAAAAGCGATGGAAGTGATTTTCTTTTCGAGCAGGATATCGATCTTATCCTGCTGTGTCGAAGCCAGATGCAGGAAGCCGGCCAGGATCGTGCCGGGACGAAGCCAGTCCAATTCCTCCTGTACGGGACGAGCAACTTTCAATAAAAGATCCGCCCGGCCAAAAGCTTCCTGAGTCGAGTAGACGAGTCGCGCGCCAGCTTTCTCATAATCCTCGTCACTGAAGCCAACCGTCACACCCGCTTCATGCTCGACGAAGACCTGATGCCCGCTCTGGGAGAGAATCTCCACCCCGGCAGGGGAAAGACCCACGCGATACTCAAAGGGCCTGCTTTCTTTTGGAATTCCAATGTTCATAGTTCCTCCACGCCTAGACTCTAACTCTTTATTATAAAAAAAACAGGTGTCAAATTACATATTTCCTGATAACCTGCTCACCTTTTTGGATGAATTCATCATGGTCATCAGGCGCGGGAGCGGATGACATCAAATCCTGGGTCTTCTCACGTAATATCTGACGGGCTGTGGGTGCACCTGCGTCCTGCCATTTTTCCATGCTGTAATGCGGGTATACATTGGATTGATCTCTTGAGAAAATGTTCTTAATGGCTTTTTTACCACAGAGATCAAAAAAATCACGGAGAAAACCTTAACAAAAACTCTGAGAACTCCATGCTCTGATATGAAAATAGGATGCTCAGCCGCCGTCCTCGGCAGCGTCCCCAGCCACCAAGAGCAATTTTCATCCTTCGAGGTGAATTTCGTTCATGAATACTTTGTGGTTAATGCTCTTTTCTCGCATAATATTCGGACATAAGAAACACTCTCTGAAAGCAATTTTACAGGATAAACATGTCCCCTGAACAGTAAGTAAACAGGGGACATGTTTCTATTTCTGTTCTTCCCAGGTTTGACGGTCCCCCGGCTTCTCTGCGTCCAGATGTTTCGGATCAACTTGTTTGACCATCTTATGCCCATGCGAAGTCCAGAGATCGGAGGCGAGCCTTTTCGCGTCACATGGAACGCCCTGAGCGGAAAAATATTGACAGATGCGCGTCACGTCTCGTTGGAATATGCTCCAGGAGGCGGGGTTTGATTCAGGCAATACCACCTGCGGAAAGTCAATCAATTTGATATCACCTTCCCAGTACAATATGTTGTAGGCTGAAAGATCGCCATGAATAAAATCATACGCCAGCATGGTATCAATATTTCGGGCCACACGCTCGAAAAGAGATTTTGCCTCATCCAACTCCAAAGATACGGAACTAAGCGCGGGAGCGGCCGTGTAGAGGTCTCCGACAAAGCCCATTAGGATTGCGTTTTTTACCATGGCATACGGCTTTGGAACATCCGCGCCCGCTTTATGCAAAATTTCCAAAGTCTTGAACTCGTGCGCGATCCAGGATTGATGACGCAGTTCCTCGCCATAACTTGTCCGCTTTGCAATTGCATGAACATCTGCCCGCTTTACAAGCGCATTGCCTTCATCGTCCAGATCCACGCGACCTATACGATATTGACTATCATTCTTGAGATTACGCAACGAGCGCGGACGATAGACCTTGGCGGCGACAAGCAGCGCATCCACCTCGACCCCGGGCTTGCACTGGTATACGGAGGCTTCCTTCCCGCCTTTGACTTTTCTCAAAACATCCACGATCCACTTGTGTTCGAAGAAATCACCGAGTGAATCCAACAACCACCATTCTTCAAAACGTGCGGCTTTATAAGTGAATTTGAAATTGTCCCGCGAATCACCCTGCTCATGGATGAATATGCGGTCAGCCATTGGTATTTTCTTCGGGTGATGCCCCGTATTTCGAGGTCTGCGCTTGTTCTGGTTTAGTGTATTTTCAATTTGATCATGATCGTCTAATTCGTCAAATAGATCAGTTAGAGCGTTTGTATTCATTTTATTTATTTACCTTAAATAAAAAACCACAGGGACGGCTTCCTGCGGCAAGGAATCAAAAACCGCAGGGCGAGACACACCTGCGGTTGAAACTATGTGTTACCCGTGGGCAACCTTGAAGATTGTCCCTACATTTCACCTGCGGGAGGCGCGCTCAAAACAGATTTGGCCGATAATAAGATGGCTTTCATTAAGTCGTACCTCCTTTCATAGTGGAATAATAACGTAATTTTATTTTACTCACTTGTGAATGTCAAGGCTGTATTCTTGCGAATACTCACAAGTCATTCAAACCTGTTGAATAGCCATCTGCGGCTTACAAGAATTGATCCCTTTGTCGGCGTTGAGGCAGCGGGGAGATTTATTTCGACTCGATCTAGTTACCGAAATCGCGAATACCCTCAAATATCCCCTGATCGGATGCATCCTCTGCGTCACTCAATAAACGGATTGCCACATCTTCATCCACAATTGCTTCTCCGCACAGGGGACAAATTTTCACTGGCACACTGTTAATCAACAAACGAAACTCTTCGCGTTCAAAAGTAATGGATGTGAAACTATCAACGATTTCAGCTTGTCGGCAAATTAGGCAATTCATAAGAAAAACCAATTTAACACAAAGTACACAAAGGGCACAAAGTTTTTTTGCTTTTCCTTGGTTTTCCCTTCTTGTACTTCGTGCCCTTAGTGTTAAAGCTCTTCACTTCCGACTCCGATAATCTCTTTTCCATTTATCTGCATCAGGAAGATAAACGGTAATCACCGTGATTTCATTTGCTTCCGGATTTTCCGAAGTTACCACATGAAACGGACGTTTTCCCTGAAAACCTATGATCAGTCGGCTTGGCTCGGGCATCTCGGCGGAGTAGTCCTCAATAACATCTTCGGCTTCCAGCGCACGGCGAACTTTGCTTGCAGAAATTTCGCGTTCAAACATCCGTTGAATTGCGTGGATGCGATAGAGAATTTTTGTCATGGGTTTATTATACGATGTAGCGCGACATTCATGTCGCATTACTACAATGAACAATGAATGTTAAAATGCTTTCCACATGAATGCAACCAATAAACGACCTGAAGAACACTTTGCGCGTTTATCACGCCTTTTAGATTTGGAAGTCGAGTCCGAAAAACTGGAGGCATTGCGCGAGCTTGAGCGGCGCACACCTGCCGAAGCGGAAGCCTTGGGGAATAGCCTGATCAACCTAGTCATTCGTGATGATGACGTGAGTTTGGGCGGACGTATCCTGCTGACCTTCGGTAAGCGCAACCTAAATTTATCCCTGCCGTGGAATCGTCTGCGGACGGGCAGCCCTGTGATACTTTCGGTAGAAGGTAAGGGCGATTCGGCGAGTCGGTGGAACAGGCGAACAACGGCGGCTTGACGGTTCGACTCGCTTTGCGGCTCACCATGTCGAAGGGTCCAGGAAGAAGCGGCGAAGGATTCTCCGAATATAAGTCTTTTGAAAATCTTAATCAATTGTAAAATATATTTTGAAATTACAGAGTGCCGCAGCGGCAAATCCCGAATAACGA